>NZ_LGEB01000025.1:0-308 GCF_001279555.1 Micromonospora sp. NRRL B-16802
GAAGGAGATCTCGATGCCCGGGGCGAACGCCGCACCGGGGAATTGTCCCCAAGCGCGGACCACGCCGAATTTTGGGGTCGCCGCGTAGTCCACGCGGAGCCTCCGCCCGCCGAACACCCCACGAGGGCCCCCGCCGGTGACCTCCACCTCCGCCCGGTCACCCAGGACGGCTAGCGCCTCGGCCAGCGCGTCCAGCCTGGCTCCGCCGCTAAGGTTTTCTTGGGAACCGCGTGAAAGTACACCAATTGCGTGGCGGCTGTCGGCGCGTCATTCATTCCGGCGACCAAGGCGTATAAGGCCATCAAACT
>NZ_LGEB01000026.1:0-306 GCF_001279555.1 Micromonospora sp. NRRL B-16802
GCCCGCACCTGCCGCTCGGCACCGACCTGCTCCTCGCCGAGGGGTTCGCGGGGGAACTGGCCACCGGCTCGGCCCGTGCCGTGCTCTTTTCCGCCGCACCGTAAGCCGCCTGCCCAGGCCAGACGCGACCCTGGCCCGTCACCGTGCCGCTCCGCCCCGACCTCCCCTTCGGATACCTCAGCCCCGTGCTCGCCCGCAACGGCGGCGCATCCTAGATGCGGGCCTTCTACACAATCACCGGGCGGCTGATGCTCCCCTGCGTGCTCTCCGGCGCACTGCTGGCGTTCGTGCACGGTGTCGGCGAGT
>NZ_LGEB01000027.1:0-304 GCF_001279555.1 Micromonospora sp. NRRL B-16802
TTCTGTGTTCGGAACCGCCGCCGGGCGGCCTGGATCCCATACCGTTGGTCGCGATCCTGTTGCCCGTTCGGGCCTTGTCCCGGTCAACTAGCGTAGAGTCCGCGTGTCCTGCCAGGGATGGTGTTTGATGGTCGCCATGTCCGAAATTGAGGACCCGCTGATCGACGTAGGTCCGCTCGCCCCCGAGCTCGACGCCACCGACCCGCCCACCCTGCTCGACGTCCGCTGGCGGCTCACCGGCCCGCCCGGCCACGACGACTACCTGGCCGGCCATCTGCCCGGAGCGGTCTTCGTCGACCTGGAC
>NZ_LGEB01000028.1:0-304 GCF_001279555.1 Micromonospora sp. NRRL B-16802
TACCCGCCCCAATGGCCGCCATCCCCCTGCCGCCGGCGCCCCCGACGGGCCTCAGCCGCCCGGGGCCCCAGCAGCAAGCGGACGGGCGCGGCTGTGGCCGGGTGCGGCTGGCGCTGGTAGGGGGGTGTAGCCGATCGGGGCGCAGGCCTCCGCCGCCTCCGGGGAGGCCGAACCTCGGCGGGGGGAACCCGCACCACGCGGTGTCCCCATTGTTGGGTCACCCGCCGCTCGGCATCGACGAGTGCGTGGCGTCCTCGTTCGGTGGCCACGATCCGACGTGCGCGTCGGTCCCGCGGGTCCAACT
>NZ_LGEB01000029.1:0-303 GCF_001279555.1 Micromonospora sp. NRRL B-16802
CGCCACGCGTGGTTGGAGATAAGTTTGGCAATTCTGTTCTTCGTACTGCGCGTGGCCTTCTTGGTGCCCGACGCCGTCCCCTTCGCGGAGTTGAGTCAGGCGATGGTGCTGGCCGTTTAGGCAATTCTTCGACAAGTTTGGGGCCATTCTCCGCCGCGGCTTGGCTGGAAGCGACACCGGCCCCCGCGGCGCCGTTGAGTCAGGCGATGGTGCAGGCGGTTTTGTTGACGGTGAAGGCCGTCGGCTTCGGGTTGCTGCCGCTGTGCTTGCCGTTGAAGCCGAAACTCACCGACGCTCCGGGCG
>NZ_LGEB01000030.1:0-303 GCF_001279555.1 Micromonospora sp. NRRL B-16802
AAGCAACTCCTGGGGCCCCATCGCGGGTGTTGCTAAACGAACACCTAGGTCGACCGCCCGAGCCGTCCGGCTGAAACCCGTGAGGAGCAGCCGTGAGGGGTTCGCCCCGTACGGCTTGCCCGGTCACTGGTCCGGTTGTCCCCCCTGCTCGGCGAGCCGCTTGAGGGTCAGCAACTGCCTGCGGGCCATCACCAGATCCCCGAGACTCAGCCCGATGGCGAGCTCCCGGTTCGTCCGCATGACGACCTTGAGCAGCAGGCGCGTGGTGTTCGCCGCGTCCGGCACCACGACGTACGACAGGAC
>NZ_LGEB01000031.1:0-301 GCF_001279555.1 Micromonospora sp. NRRL B-16802
GGGGCGCGGGCAGGGAAGGGCGGGGCGGCGGGCCGGGGGGGTTAGTTAGGGGTCGGTAGGAGGGCTTCTACCTCGGCTCGGGGGGGGGGGGGGGGGGGCAGCCGGGGGGCCGGCCCGCCGCGGCCCCCGACCCGCAGTGGGAGGCGGTGCTCGGGCAGCCCGCGCCGGTGGCCGCGCTGACCTGCGCCGGGCGTGGCGCCGACCCGCCCCGCCGAGCCGAGGTAGAAGCCCTCCTAACGACCCCTAACTAACACCCCCGGCCCGCCGCCCCGCCCTTCCCTGCCCGCGCCCCGCCCTGCCC
>NZ_LGEB01000032.1:0-300 GCF_001279555.1 Micromonospora sp. NRRL B-16802
GGATCGGGCGGCAGCGGCACAGGGCGGGCGGCCGGCTCGTCAGGCGTCTCGGTGTACGAGCAGGGGCCGTGCGTGGTGCGCGGCGGACGGTCGGCGGCCGGCGCGACGCCGTCGCGGTGTGGGTTCCGGCGGGGGCCAGCGGGAGAGTCGTCCTGCCTCGCGTGGGTGGGCTCCCGCCGTGCCGCCGCCCGCCGAGCGTCCGCCGCGCCCCACGCCCGCCCCCTGGGCGTACCCCGAGACCCCTGACGAGCCGGCCGCCCGCCCTGTGCCGCTGCCGCCCGATCCCCGCCGTACGCCCGC
>NZ_LGEB01000033.1:0-299 GCF_001279555.1 Micromonospora sp. NRRL B-16802
CTATCGGCTCCCCTAGGTTACCCTCCCTCACAAGTTCGCCATTCATTTGGTTGGAACAGCGACCGACCTCCGTACCCGCTTCTTTTGATTGATTCGACATGCCCAACGACCGCCATGGACCAAATCCCGCGAAATCGCCGGGAGGAAGTTCAACGTCCGCCTCACGACCGGCTGAGCCCACCATCAGATCCCCAAGGCCGTTGAGAGCTTCAAGTAAGTCTCCGATCTGCGTACGCCCATAAGAGGCGCCACTCAGGACTGCTACTCCACTTCCACCCGGAGCCCGAACGAGCCGTCCT
>NZ_LGEB01000034.1:0-299 GCF_001279555.1 Micromonospora sp. NRRL B-16802
GTCTGCTCCCCGCGCACGCGGGGGTGATCCGTGGCTGCGCGAGGTCCGCGACGACTTCCCGGACTGCTCCCCGCGCACGCGGGGGTGATCCTTTGGTCCGCGACTTCTTGAGGAAGGTCTGGAGCTGCTCCCGGCGTACGCGGCGCTGCCCCGGGGCCGGGGATGTTGGCGAGCAAGCCGGCGAGCTGCTTCCCGCGCACCCAGGGGTTGATCCCTTTCCCGACCGGTTCAACCTCCAGATGGAGAGCGACTCCCCGCGTATGGGGGGGTGATCTCGTCCACGAGACGTGAGCACTGCC
>NZ_LGEB01000035.1:0-159867 GCF_001279555.1 Micromonospora sp. NRRL B-16802
CAGGATGTAGCGCACCACCCCACCCAGCAACGCGATGTCCGTACCCGCCCGGATCGGCAGGTAGCTGTCCGCCACCGCACTGGTCCGCGTGAACCGCGGATCGACGTGGAACACCTTCGCACCACGACGCTTGGCCTCCATCACCCACTGGAAACCCACAGGATGCGCCTCGGCCATGTTCGAACCCTGAATGACGATCATGTCGGAGTTCGACAGGTCCTGCTGGAACTGGGTGGCGCCGCCACGACCGAAGCTGGCCCCCAGACCGGGGACGGTGGCGGAGTGTCAAATACGCGCCTGGTTCTCGATCTGGAGCGCCCCCATCGCGGTGAACAACTTCTTGATGAGGTAGTTCTCCTCGTTGTCCAGCGTCGCCCCGCCCAGGCTGGAGATCCCGAGCGTCCGGTTGAGTGGCCGGCCCTCGTCGTCGACGTCCTCCCAGGTCTCGTCCCGGGCTGCCAAGATCCGATCGGCGATCATGTTCAGCGCCGTGTCGAGGTCGAGGTCCTCCCACTCGGTGCCGTACGGCCGCCGGTAGCGGACCTTCGTCGGCCGCAGCGGGCTCGTCACGAGACTCTTGCTCGCCGAGCCTTTCGGGCAGAGCCGACCTCGCGAGATCGGGCTGTCCGGATCACCCTCGATCTGACTGACCCGCCCGTCCTTGACGAACACCCGCTGACCACAACCCACAGCGCAGTACGGGCACACGGACCGGGCCATCGAGTCGGCGGTCTCCGTGCGGGCGGTAAGCGACAGTGAACGGGCGGATTTGGCCGCGGCACCCCGACCGAGCGGGTCGGTGCCGGTGAGCTGGCGATAGAGCGGCCAGCGCTCGATCCAGCGGCGCACCCCCATCGCAGCACCTTCCCGGCCAATCCCGCATATGCGAACAACCTGACGCTAGTCGAGTGCCGGCCGGGTCGCAGCGGGATCACGAGAGTCATACCTCCTAGCTGGCGGCCTTGTCACGGACGGAGCGCGGATACCGGAAGGCCGCAAGCAGACCGGTGACGACAGCGGTCGCCAGCAGGATCGTCACCACGTAGAACAGCACCGTGTCACCCAGGGAGCGGGGCGGAAAGACGTCCTCGAGGAGCCAACCGACGCCCATCCCCAGCCCCAGGCAGGTGTGCATCGCGGCCCGCAGGCGCGGTGAGGGCTGCGGGCGGCCGAAGATCCGGGGCACCGCCGTGCCGCCACGGCTCCTGGCGAGCAGCACGGCGGCGACGGCGAGGTTTGCCCCGGCAGCGACGGCGGCCAGGACGAGGTCCACGGATTCCATGCGGCAGACCGTAGCGTCTGGTGGCCAGTGACAGGGGCTGCCAAAGATCGCTGTCTTCGCGCTGGATCGCCACCGTCGGCTGCCGGCCGTGCGGACCGACGGGCTCGTGCGAACGAACGCTCCGCGACCACGCAACTGTGAGGAAGTTGAGAACCTCGCGCCGGCACGACGAGGCGCTAGTCGACCGCGATGCGCAGGCCACGCACCGGTGAGGCGATGACCAGAGCGAGGCTGAGCACGACGGGCACAGCCAGCACCAGGTATGCGACCCGGACTCCGTAGGTGTCTGCGGCCAGCCCTCCGGTCAGGGCGCCGAACGGAGTGCCGCCCCAGGCCAGCATGCGCCCGGTGGTGTTGACGCGGCCCTGCAACGCATCGGGTGTGAGCAGTTGGCGCACAGTGATTCCGTTCGCGTTCACGGTCAGACGCGCCACGGCCCAGATGGCCCACCACGCCGCCGCCAGGGCGAACACCGATGTGCCGGCCAAGCCGATGAGGGCCGCGACGAAGATGACGAGCCCCGTGATGGACAGCGTTCCCTGGCCGGCCCACCGGCTGGCCCTGGGCAGGATGACGGCGGCCACCAGTGAGCCGACCGCGACGGCCGCGTAGAGCAGACCCAGGCGCTGGTCCTCCGGGCTCAGATCGAGCACCTCGTCGGCGTGGACGATGAGCAGACCCAGCACGCCGCCGGCGGCGACGTTGAGCCCGAAACCGGCAGCGGTCAGCGTCCGCAGGACCCGCGTCCGCCAGAGGTGGCGCAGTCCTTCGGCGATCTCGGCCCGCACCCGGCGGGCCACCGTCGGCCCCGGATCCAACCCAGTGCGGATCTGGGCGAGCAGCGCGGCGGACACCAGGTAGGTGGCGGCGTCGAAGGCCAGCACCAGGGTGGGATCGGTGATAGCGGCAAGTAGCCCGGCGGTGGCGGGCGCGGCGATTTCCAGCACGATCTCGGTGGACCAGATGAGACTGTTCGCCCGGGTGACCCCCGGCTTGCCGACGATTCGCACGAAGGCGCCCCACGCCGCGGCGTCGAACCAGCAGAAACCGCAACCCACGCCGAATGCCACGACGAGCAGGTACCAGGGGGCAAGCACATCGAACAACGCGGCGACCGGCACGGTGGCGAGCAGCAGTGCGCAGCACACGTCCGCGATGATCATCATGCGCTTACGCCGCAGGCGGTCGGCGGCAGCGCCGGCGAACAACCCGAACAGCAGGTACGGCAGGGCTTCGAGGCCGACCACCGCCGCGGTCAGCATCGGGGAGGCGCTCGTGCGGTAGACCAGCAGTGGCAGGGCGACGGCACTGGCAGCGGTCCCGGCGACCGAGATCGATCGGGCGAGGTACCAGTAGGAGAAGTCGCGGTGGAACAGCCGGCGTCCGTTGACGCCGGCTGTCTCGATGCGCTGCGCCACCGCCTGCTTCAGGCCAGCAGTGCGAGTTGCCGATCGTCGATGCTGGTCAGTGCGAGGTGCAGGTCCGCCGCCAGATCGTCGGCGAGGCGAGTCATCGACGCACCCTCCTCGTCACCCGGGTGGAAGCAGAGAGTGCCGCCACCGGGGCTGCCGGATCGAGCCATCAGTTCACCGTTCTCGGCGCCGGGGTGGAAGAACTTCTCCTCAGTAGACATATTTCCTCATCTCGTTCGGACCGGATGTGGTCAGCTGATGGTCGCCAGGTCCGGCGACGGCCACAGGTGCCACCCCCGCCCGGTCGGGACGACGGGCATCCCATGCCGCACCAGGCTGAAGCGCTCCAGCCCGGGGGCGATCGTGGTGGCTACCGCGATCGGTGAGTCGACCGGGGCGACCTCGCACACGTGGTAGCCGATGCCGTGACGGACCAGAGCCCGCCGGATGTGCTCCAGCCCCCACCCCGGGCTGCCGTCGCCGGCTACGTCCGCGCGTAGCGGCACCGCCCGCACCGGCCCGGAGAGCAACTTGTCGAGTGGCATCAGGGCACATCGTTGCAGTGCCGGCCAGGCCGCCAGACGCTGGACCGCAGGCGAGCCGGCGGCGGGTGAGGAGAGCGCAGAGACCTGGATCAGCTCGCTGAGGGCGCGCGCCGCGGCGTCGGTGGCCCAGAGCGAAGCGCCGGCCCCGAGCCGGGTCGGCTCGCCGGCGGCCGTCGGGCTGGCCGCCAGGTAAACCGGCACATCCAGGTCGGTGGTGACGTCGAGCAGGTGTACGGGTGCGCCGGCCGCCCGTACGGCCTCTGCATGCAGTGAACGCAACCCGTCCGGCAGATCCCCGACCGGCACGAGGTCGACGTCCGCGACGCCGGCGACATACCAACGCAGCAGTGCCTGCCCGAGCCCGTCGTGTTCGATCAGCTCGCAGAGGCCGTGATAGACGGCCTCTTCCAAATCGACGCCGGCCGCGGTGCCCAGGCTGGACGAGTACCGCAGCAGACTGCGGTACGGCCGGACGTCGTCCCCCGCCACCGGCCACCGGTAGTAGCGCGGATCGGCGAGAAATGTGGGATAACGGACCTCGCCGTAGGGGGCACACGCCGCGACAGAGTCCGGAAACTCCGCCGCCCACCGCTGTACGACCAGGTCGGCATCCAGGGCAGACTGTCCGGCCACGACGTTCGCCGGCAGCAGCCTCGTGGCGTCCGCGTTCCATCGACGGTTGTCGCGGGCAGACATGAGATGGCGCTCCAGGGCCTCGAAGTACGCGCTCGCCGCGCCCTGGGGACCCGCTCCCTTTCCCACACCCACGGCGACCAGTGCTCCGTCCCGGAACAGCGTGACGCGCATGGTCGGTGATGCGGCCGGGCCGAGGGCCACCGCCCGCGCCGTGAGGCCGAGCCGCTTGATCTCAGTCGAGGCTGTCGCGAGGGCGTACTCCGCGGGCACGGATCGGAACGGCACCGCGGCCTCCCCGGGACTATTCACCGGCCCGAACTGTGTCAGCGAGTTGCCCTGATGTCAACGGTGGTAGCGAGCCCGTGGGGCAGAGCCAAATGACCACGCTGTCAGCAGGGGCACGGAGCCAGCCTCAGCCACCACATCCGCCGTCACCGCCGACCACCTGGCTGGGGTCGGCGGTCCCACAACACCAGGCCCGTGAGCAGCATCGCAACGCCCACAGCGACCATGCCCAGCCCCACCGCCGTGCGGGCGGCATGACCCCCTGCGGGACCACCGGGATCCAGCCGACCGTCAGCAGCGCCACCGCCCATGCCGTCGCCTTGTTCTCCCGGTACCACTCGGCGTCCCACCTCATCGGAATCACCGTTTCGGGAGGCCTGCTCCGCTGGCCCGTGGCGCCCGCGCCGAGCAGAGCCGGCAGGACGGAGAGTGCGGCCGCTCCGGAAAGTCGAGGCCGTTGGGCAGCACGCCGGTCAACGCGCGTGTTATTTCACGACGACGAAATGGATCGTCACGATTCCCAAGGCCGTCCTGGACTCTACAAGGACGGCAGTATCTTCGTCATCGACGACTTCGTGATGTCCGGCGATTTCCTCACGACGCTGAGGGAGCGCCTTGTCGACTCCGGGTCGGCGGTCGAGCGGATCCGGACGGCGTCGGCCGCGGTGACGCGTGTCGCGCTCAGGAACCACGAGGCTCCCGAGTACTACTGGTGGCTCGCCGACAGTGACGACTTCTATTTCCCGTGGGGCAGGGCCAAGTAGCCGTCAGGGCACCGGGTGACGGCTCGCCGACCCACCACCGGCGGCGAATCGGCAGTTTGAGACGGACGAGCCGCACGGAAGTTCAATTCACCCGTCGTGTGGCTACTCACGCCTTTTTCGCATACGTCTTGTTGAATCACGTGCGACTGCGGCGCTAGCTTTGTCCATGGCGCCGGAAATCGCAAACCGCGATCAACAATCCGGAATTCGACGCCGCGGCGGACGCCCGCCGACAAGGTCCGGGAGTCCCCGTCCGAAAATAGACGTGCAAAGGTGTGTGCGGCATGAATCAACAGCGTCCAGTGCCGGATCCCGGCAGTCCACTATGGACGGCGGCGAACGGCTTCGTGGTACGTCGGGACGAGGGAATCCCCAAGCTGGTCAACGGTGGCAACGAGTCGACCCTGGTCAAGGTCACCGGGGACCAAACCGATGGCAAGCTCAGCCTCATGTCGATGGACGTCGCGCCCGGCTTCGGCAACATCCCGCACGCCCACGGTGCGGAGGACGAGGCGTTCTACATCGAGTCCGGCAAATTCCGGTTCATCAACGGTGCGGGCACCTTCGACGCCGGGCCCGGTGACTTCGTCTACGTTCCGCGCCTCACCCGCCACGCGTTCAAGAACCTGAGCGACGAGCCGGCCCGGCTCATGGTCTTCTACACGCCGGCCGGAGCCGAGCAGTTCTTTCTCGACTTCGCCGACGATCCCGACCCGTCGGGCAATCCGCCTGCGGAATGGACAGCCGAGAGGTTCGCCGCGATGGCGGACGCCCTGGACGCCCACCAGATGATCCTGATGCCCAGCGGCGACGACTGGGCGTGAGCGCGGCGGACCGGCGACCGTTGCGCGACAGGCAGGTCCGCACACCGCGAATGCCGGCGGAGCCGCGTCAGGTCAGGCGGCGTGGTGGATCGGGGTGTCGAGTTCGCTGAGCGGGCGACCTGAACCGCCCCAGGCCCGCGCGGTGATCTCGGCGGCGATCGCCACCGCCGTCTCCTCCGGCGTCCGCGCACCCAGGTCCAGGCCGATCGGCGAGCAGAGCCGGGCCAACGCGCCCTCGCCCACACCCGCCTCGCGCAGCCGGCGCATCCGGTCGTCGTGTGCACGGCGGCTGCCCATCACGCCGATGTAGCGGGCAGGTGTGAGCAGGGCGACCTGGAGCAGCGGCACGTCGAACTTGGGGTCGTGGGTCAGGACGCAGAGCACCGTGCGGTCGTCGATGGTCGTCGACTCCAGGTACTTGTGCGGCCACTGGACGACGAGGTCATCGGCGGCCGGGAAACGCGAGCGGGTGGCGAACACGGGTCGGGCGTCGCAGACCGTCACGTGGTAACCGAGGAAGGTGCCCATCCGGGCCATCGCGGCGGCGAAGTCGATCGCCCCGAAGATGATCATCCGGGGCGGCGGCACGTACGACTGGACGAACACGCTCACGTCGTCGCCGCGCTGTTCGCCCTGCCGTCCAAGGTGAAGCGTGCCGGTGGTGCCGAGGGCGAGCATCCCGGCCGCCTGTCGAGCCGCCGCGTCGTCCAGGTCGGGTGCGCCCAGGCTGCCCGCGATCCGATCGGGCCAGATCACGAGTTGCGCGTTCTCCATCGTCGCGGTGGCGACCGGACGGCCGTCGCGAATCGCTGCCAGCACCTCGTCGGGCTCGGTCAACGCGACGTCCGGCTGCACGAGCACCTGGATGGTGCCGCCGCAGGTCAGACCGACGTCGAACGCGTCGTCGTCGCTGACACCGTAGGTCGCGGTGTGGGCCGTCCCGGTCTCGATGGCGGTGCGGCAGAGGTCGTACACGGCGGCCTCGACGCAGCCGCCCGAGATGCTGCCCAGCGCCTCGCCATCGGCGGAGACCGCCATGGCCGCGCCCGGAGGCCGAGGTGCCGACTGCCATGTCCGGACGACTGTCGCGACGGCGAACGCGACGCCACGAGTGCGCCAGTCCGTCAGCCCGTCGGCGATGTCCCGCATGGCCGCACCATCCGCGAGGGCCTGCGGCACCGTCAACGGCGACCTAAGCAACTGCTTAGGTCGCCGTTGACTTTGACCACCGCCGGCCTCAGATTGCACCGGACTGCGGAGGTACGACATGCAGGTACCGGCACCGTTCGAGTACGAGCGAGCCACCAGTGTGGACCATGCGATCAGCCTGTTGGAGCGTTTGGGCAGCACAGCCCGCCTGATCGCCGGCGGGCACAGCCTGCTGCCGATGATGAAGCTTCGGCTGGCCAACTTCGACTATCTGATCGACATCAACGACCTGCACGGCGAGCTGGGCTACATCGAGTCCGGCCCGGACGAGGTGCGGATCGGCGCGCTCACCCGGCACCGGGAGTTGCTCGACTCTCAGGTGCTGGCGGCGGCGTTCCCCATCTTCGCCGACGCGGAACGGGTGATCGCCGATCCGGTGGTGCGCAACAGGGGCACGCTGGGCGGCTCGCTCTGCCAGGCCGACCCCTCCGAGGACCTCTCGGCGGTCTGCACGACGCTTGACGCGCGGTGCGTGATCCGCGGTCCGGGCGGCGCGGAGCGGGTCGTGTCGATGGAGGAGTTCCATGTCGGGCCGTACGAGACCGCCGTCGCCGACGGCGAGATGCTCGTCGAGGTACGGCTACCGGTGCGGCCGGGCTGCGGCAGCGCGTACGCCAAGGTGGAGCGCAGGGCCGGCGACTGGGCCGTGGTGTCGGCCGGCGCTGCCGTGTGGCTCGACGGCGGCGTGATCGCCGACGCCCGGGTCGGACTCGCGGCGGTCGGTCCCAACACGACGGGAATCCCGGAGATCTCCGCCGCGCTGCGCGGGCAGGAGCCCTCGGAGGCCCTCTACGAGCAGGCCGGGGCGATCGCGGCGCGCAGCTGCGACCCGGTGACCGACCAGCGCGGCAGTGCCGACTACAAGCGGCATCTGGCCGTCGAGCTGACCAGGCGGACCCTGCGCCGGGCCGTGGAACGGGCGAGGAGCTGAGCATGCAGGTCACCATGACCGTCAACGACGTCGAGGTCACCCGGGAGATCGAGGCCCGGCTGCTGCTGGTGCACTTCCTGCGGGACGTGCTGGGTCTGACCGGCACGCACTGGGGCTGCGACACCAGCAACTGCGGCACCTGCGTGGTCTGGCTCGACGGCGAGCCGGTGAAGTCGTGCACCGTGCTCGCGGCGATGGCCGGCGGCCACCAGGTGCGTACCGTCGAGGGTCTCGCCAAGGGCGCCCAGCTCGACCCGGTCCAGGAAGGCTTCATGCAGTGCCACGGCCTGCAGTGCGGCTTCTGCACGCCGGGGATGATGATGACCGCACGGGCGCTGCTCGACCGCAACCCCGACCCGAGCGAGACGGAGATCCGAGAGGCCATCTCGGGTCAGATCTGCAGGTGCACGGGGTACGCCACGATCGTCCGCTCGGTCCGCTGGGCCGCCGTGGCCGAGGCGCAGGCCGCAGCCACTGTCACCGAGACCACCGAATCGACCGAGGCCGGCGAGATCGACAACGCCGGCCAGCCCGCGGAGGCCGTCGCATGACCACCGTGCACGAGCGCGTGGACACGTTCCACGACAACGACCAGAAACCCGTCGGGTACGGCCGGATGCTGCGCAAGGAGGACCCGAGGTTCCTGCGCGGGCGCGGCCGGTACGTCGACGACGTCCAACTGCCCGGCATGCTGCACCTGGCGATCCTCCGGTCGCCGGTGGCACACGCGCGCATCGTCAGCATCGACACGAGTGCCGCCGAGGCGTCGCCCGGGGTGCGCGCTGTGGTGACCGGCGCCGCGCTGGCGCAGCAGAACCTTGCCTGGATGCCCACGCTCTCCAACGACGTGCAGGCGGTCCTCGCCACCGACAAGGTGCGTTTCCAGGGTCAGGAGGTCGCGTTCGTCGTTGCCGACGACCGCTATCTGGCGCGCGACGCGCTGGAGCTGATCGACGTCGAGTACGACATCCTGGAGCCGGTGATCGACGCCCGCCGCGCGTTGGAGCCGGACGCGCCGCTGATCCGGGACGACCTGGAAGGCAAGACGAACAACCACTGCTTCGACTGGGAGACCGGCGACGAGGCGGCCACCGAGGCGGTCTTCGCCCGCGCCGACGTCGTGGTCAGCCAGGACCTCGTCTACCCCCGGGTGCACCCGGCGCCGATGGAGACGTGCGGTGCGGTCGCCGACTACGACGCCGTCGAGGGCAAGCTGCGGCTGTGGTCGACCACCCAGGCGCCGCACGCGCACCGCACCCTCTACGCCATCGTGGCTGGCCTGCCCGAACACAAGATCCAGGTGATCGCGCCGGACATCGGCGGCGGGTTCGGCAACAAGGTGCCGATCTACCCCGGGTACGTCTGCGCGATCGTCGCCTCGATCGTCACCGGCAAGCCGGTGAAGTGGATGGAGGACCGGTCGGAGAATCTCATCAGCACCGGCTTCGCCCGCGACTACATCATGCGCGGCGAGATCGCGGCGACCCGCGACGGCCGGATCCTCGGCATCCGCACCAATGTGCTTGCCGACCACGGCGCGTTCAACGGCACCGCGGCGCCCGTGAAGTACCCGGCCGGCTTCTTCGGGGTGTTCACCGGCAGCTACGACATCGAGGCCGCGTACTGCAAGATGACAGCGGTCTTCACCAACAAGGCGCCCGGCGGCGTCGCGTACGCCTGCTCGTTCCGGATCACCGAGGCCGTCTACCTTGTCGAGCGGATCGTCGACTGCCTCGCCGACGAGCTGGGCATGGACCCGGCCGAGCTGCGGTTGAAGAACTTCATCCAGCCGGAGCAGTTCCCGTACACGACGAAGACCGGCTGGGTGTACGACTCGGGCAACTACGAGCCGACGATGCGGCTGGCGATGGACATGGCCGGCTACGACGAGTTGCGCCGCGAGCAGGCGGAAAAGCGCGCCCGCGGCGAGCTGATGGGCATCGGCATCGCGTTCTTCACCGAGGCCGTCGGCGCCGGGCCGCGCAAGAACATGGACATTCTCGGACTGGGCATGGCCGACGGCTGCGAGCTGCGCGTCCACCCGACCGGAAAGGCCGTGGTACGCCTCAGCGTGCAGTCGCAGGGTCAGGGGCACGAGACGACGTTCGCGCAGATCATCGCCGAGGAGATCGGGATTCCGCCGGCCGACATCGAGGTGCTGCACGGCGACACCGACAACACCCCGTTCGGCCTCGGCACGTACGGCAGCCGCTCCACGCCCGTGTCGGGTGCGGCGGCGGCCCTGGTGGCCCGCAAGGTCCGCGACAAGGCCCGGATCATCGCCTCCGCGATGCTTGAGGTCTCGGTGGCGGACCTGGAGTGGGACAAGGGGTCGTTCCACGTCGCCGGTGACCCGGGCAGGTCCGTCACGATCCAGGACATCGCCATGCGCGCGCACGGCGCTGGTGACCTGCCCGAGGGCATCGAGGGCGGGCTGGAGGCGCAGATCTGCTACAACCCGTCGAACCTGACCTACCCGCACGGCGCGTACATCTGCGTGGTGGACATCGACCCGGGCACCGCGCAGGTGACGGTGCGACGGTTCATCGCTGTCGACGACTGCGGCACCCGGATCAACCCGATGATCATCGAGGGGCAGGTGCACGGCGGGCTCACCGACGGCGTCGGCATGGCCCTCATGGAGATGATCGCGTTCGACGAGGACGGCAACTGTCTCGGCGCATCCCTGATGGACTACCTGATCCCGACGTCGCTGGAAGTGCCCGACTGGGAGACCGGCTTCACCGTCACCCCGTCGCCCCATCACCCGATCGGCGCGAAGGGCGTGGGCGAGTCGGCAACTGTCGGTTCGCCGCCGGCGATCGTCAACGCCGTCATCGACGCCTTGAAGCCCTTCGGCGTACGCCACGCCGACATGCCGCTGACGCCGTCGCGGGTCTGGGACGCGATGCGCGGCCAGGCCCGGCCGCCGATCTGAGAGGGCCGACGATGACCACCATCGCGGAGCGGGCCCAGGAGTTGACAGTCACTCGGGAGCCGTTCGTGCACGCCACAGTGGTCCGCGCGCAGGAGCCGACGTCGGCCCGGCCGGGCGACGCCGCGGTGATCCGCTCGGACGGTTCGATCGAGGGCTTCGTGGGTGGGGTGTGCGCCGAGGGTTCGGTGCGGGCGGCTGCCCTGGACGCCCTGCGCGACGGCACCGCCGTGCTGCTGCGGGTGCTGCCGGAGGAATCGGCGCCGTTTCCCGAGGCGCCGGGGGCGCGGGTGGTGGTCAACCCGTGCCACTCCGGCGGCGCGATCGAGATCTTCCTCCAGCCGAGGCTGCCCGCGCCGGCGCTGCGCGTTGTCGGTGCCACACCGATCAGTGACGCGGTGGCGACCCTCGCCCGGTTCCTCGACTTCGACGTCGTGACCTCCGAGGACTACGCCGGCTGCACGGCGGTCGTGGTGGCCGGGCTGGGCAGGGGCGAGCAGGACGCCATCCGGGCGGCCCTCGACGCGGGCGTGGGGTTCGTGGCGCTTGTCGCCAGCCACAAGCGCGGCGCGGCCGTGCTCGACGAGCTGGAGTTGAGCGACGCCGAACGCGCCCTCGTCCACTCGCCCGCCGGCCTCGACATCGGCGCGCACACGCCGCAGGAGATCGCGCTGTCCATCCTGTCCGAGGTGGTCCGTGCCATCCGGGTGGACGGCCTGCGCCCGGCCGCGGGCGCGGTCGTCACCAGGCCCGAGCAGTCCGTCGACCCGGTGTGCGGGATGACAGTTCTGATCGGGCCGGACACCCCGCACGCCCGGGTCGACGGTCAGGACGTCTGGTTCTGCTGCGCCGGCTGCCTCGCGACCTACACGGCGGCGTAACCCGTGTTCCTGACCGGCCTGGTGCTCGCCGCGGGGGCATCGGTGCGGCTCGGCGAGGCGAAGCAACTGCTGCCGTACCGGGGGCGGACACTGCTCGACGCCACCCTCGACCTGGCTCGCTCGTGCGGCTTCGACCAGTTGCTCGTCACCCTCGGCGGCGCGGCGGGCGAGGTGCGCGACCGGGTCGACCTCACCGGCTGCCAGGTCGTCGAGAACCCGGAGTTCAGCAGCGGTTGCGGGTCCTCGGTCAGCACCGCCGCACGGGCTGTGGACCCGCGCGCCGACGCGCTCGTGCTGCTCCTCGGCGACCAGCCCGGCGTCCGCGCCGCCGACGTCCGCCGGGTCGCCACGGCCGCCACCCCGCTTGCCGTCTGCCGGTACGTCGACGGGTTGGGCCATCCGTTCCGCTTCGCCCGCGAGGTCATTCCCGAGCTGTACGACCTGCACGGCGACAAGGCCGTGTGGAAGCTACTGCACTCCGGCCGCCACCCGGTGACCGAGGTGCCCGTCGACGGGCCGGTGCCGATCGACGTGGACACCCGCGCGGACTACGAGCGCCTGCTGGCGGGCGAGGCATGAAGGACGCGCTGACCGTCCGGCACCGCCTCGACGCCGTCGACTACCTGGTCGACGACGGCATGGCGATGGCCCTCTTCCTGGCGTTGCGGCTCGGTCGGCCGCTGCTGCTGGAGGGCGAGCCGGGCGTCGGCAAGACCGCCGCCGCGAAGGCGCTGGCCAGGGCGTTGGAGACGCCGCTGATCCGGTTGCAGTGCTACGAGGGGCTGACCGCCGGTGAGGCGCTCTACGAGTGGAACTACCAGCGACAACTGCTGGCGATCCGGCTCGCCGAGGCACAGCACGCCCGACTCACCGACGCGGACCTGTTCAGCGCCGAATACCTCCAGGAACGGCCGATCCTGCGGGCCGTACGCCACCGGGGGCCGGTCCCTCCGGTGCTGCTGATCGACGAGATCGACCGCGCCGACGACGAGTTCGAGGCGCTGCTGTTCGAGTTCCTCGGCGAGGCCGGCATCACCATCCCCGAACTCGGTACGTTCACCGCCCGCACGCCGCCGGTCGTGGTGCTCACCTCCAACCGGAGCCGCGAGCTGCACGACGCGCTGCGCCGCCGCTGCCTCTACCACTGGATCGAATTCCCCGAACCGGCCCGCGCCGTGGAGATCGTCCGCCGGGCGGTGCCGGGTGCCACCGAACCGCTGATCCGTGCGGCCGTCCAGTTCGTCGGCGACGTACGCGGCCGGGAGTTGGAGAAGGCGCCCGGGATGGCCGAGGCCATCGACTGGGTGGCCGCGCTGTCCGTGCTCGGTGCCGCCGACCTGGCCGCCGACGACGTCGCGCACACCATCGGCACCATCGCCAAGACCCCCGACGACCGCGCAGTGGTCGCCGCCGCGCTCGGCGCCTACCAGGAGAGCCAACCATGAAGATCACCAACGAGTTCACTGTCGCCGTTCCGATCGACAGGGCGTGGGCGGTGCTCACCGACCTGGCGGGGATCGCGCCCTGCCTGCCGGGCGCACAGTTGACAGGCGTCGACGGTGAGGTCTACCGGGGCAAGGTGAAGGTCAAGGTAGGGCCTGTCATCTCGGAGTTCGCGGGCACCGCGCAGTTCGTCGAGAAGGACGACGCCGCGTACCGCGGGGTGATCGACGCCAAGGGCCGCGACGCCCGGTCGACCGGGAACGCGTCCGCGCTTGTCACCGCCCGACTCCGGCCCGACGGCGACCGTACGCTGGTGAGCGTCGACACCGACCTGAAGATCTCGGGGAAGCTGGCCCAGTTCGGCAGCGGCATGATCAAGGAGGTGTCGGGCAAACTGCTGGCCCAGTTCGTCGCCAACCTGGAGGCGAAGCTGGCAGCCGAGCAGACGACGCCGACCGCCGTAGCGGCACCGGCAGCCGCGGACGAGCCGACCGTCTCAGCGCCGCAGACCGTCTCAGCTCCGCCGACCGTCGCTGAAGTGCGGGGCGCCGGAGGCGACGCCGCGGCCGTACCGGCGGCGCGAAGCGGGGACGATCCCGCCGCGTCCGCCCCCATCGCGCCGGAGGCACCCGAACTGTCCCCGGCCGCGTCCGCCACTGCGGTCGACACCACCCCCGCCACGGCCGCCGTCGCGCCCTCCCCGATCGACCCGTCCCCGATCGCGCCGTCGCCGATCGAGCCGACAGCGATCACCGCGTCCCCGATCACCGAGGCTCCCGCCGAGCCGTCGCCGCTCGCCGACCCGTCGGCCGGCGAGCCGTCCCCCGCCGACCCGTCGACGGACGAGCGGGCCGTCATGGGGCACCCCACCCCCGGGCCGGCACAGGGCAGGCCGTCGGCCGTCGACGGGCGCACCGCGCCGGCTGCCGAACCGGAGGCGCTCGACCTGCTCAGCCTCGCGGGCGGATCGATCACCAAGCGACTCGTACCCGCTGTCGTCGGTCTCGTCGCGGTCGGCGCGGTGATCGCCTGGCTCGTCGCGCGGCGGTGAGCCCCGGCCTGCTGCGCGGGGTCGACCGCGCGGCGTTCGCCGTAGCGTTCGCGGGCCGGCTGCGGCACGCCGGCGTTGCGGCAGGACTCACCGAGGTCGACGACTTCGTCCGGGCTCTCGATGCCAGCCCGCCCGGGGACATGTCCACGCTCTACTGGACCGCCCGGGTCAGCCTGGTCCGGCGGCACGCGGACCTGACAGCATTCGACAGCGTCTTCGCGGCGGTCTTCGAGGACGCTCCGCCGCTGCCACCACCGGACCGGTCCGCGACGCCTGCGGGAGACCGCGACGACGTCCACGTGCCGGTGCCGACGAGCACCGCCGACGACGGGCCTGGCGGTGGCCTGCCGTGGGCGACGCTGCCGCCCGCCGTCGCCGACGCGCCGGAGTCGGACAGCGCGCTGCGGCTGCCCGAGCGGCGACCCAGCGCCCTCGCCGGGCTCGCCGAGAGGCCGTTCGACGACTTGAACGCCGCACAGGTCACGATGCTCGGTGAGGCGCTGCGTGAAGCCATCGTCGGCTGGCCGACCCGGCGCACGAGACGGCACGCCGTCAGCGCGGCAGGGGGGCGCATCGCGCTACGGGCCACCATCAACAGGGCTCGCCGGACCGGGTGGGAGCCCGTCGAGGTCGTCCGCGAACGGGCGGTACGGCGACCCCGTCGGGTCGTGCTGCTCTGCGACGTCAGTGAGTCGATGCGGGCGCAGGCCACCGCGTACCTGCATCTGATGCGGGCTTTCGCGGTGGTCGCCGAGGCGGAGGTGTTCGCGTTCGCGACGACGCTGACCCGGCTCACTGTGGTGCTGCGGCACAGCTCGGCGGCCGAGGCGGTCGCGCAGGCAAGCGTGGCCGTGACCGACCGGTACGGCGGCACCCGCATCGCCACGAACCTGCGCGCCCTGCTCACCAGCCAGCGGGCGGACGTCGTTCGCGGGGCCGTTGTGGTGATCGGCTCGGACGGCTGGGACAGCGACCCGCCCGACGAACTCGCCGCCGTGATGGCCCGGCTGCGCCGCCGCGCGTACCGGATCGTCTGGTTGAATCCCCGGGCCGGCGCCCCCGGGTTCGCGCCCCGGACGGCGGGCATGGCCGCCGCGCTGCCCTACTGCGATCGGATGCTGCCGGCCGGTACGTTCCAGGACCTGCTGGCCGCCGCCCGTCAGCTCCAGAGCGTGACGTGCACCGACGGCTTGAAGTGGCCCACGCTGACGCCCGCGCCGCGCATCATCGCCTGAATCGCCCGGGGTGTCGACGAGAACCGCGACAGTTCGGCGGCCGCCGACATCGGACCGGGGCTGGTGAGCACCTGCGAGTACCACACCGCCTCGACCGTCGCGTGCGACCCCATCACCAGGTTGAGCTGACCGTCGCGCACGTCCGGTGCGACGGTGAAAGCGAGCGCCGGTGCGACGCCCCGGCCCCGTTTGGCCTCCCCCAGCGCCGCAGCGTGACTCTGGAAGATCTGCTGCCGGTCGTCGGGCACAGCCAGCCGACGCAGCAGCGCCGGAACCGCGCCCAGGTCGGTGGCCGCCGACGGGCCGAGCAGCCAGGTCTGCTCCCGCAACTGCCCCGGGGACGCCGACACACCGGCCAGCGGATGGTCCGGGCCGACGACAAGCACCAGCCGGTAGTTCATCACCGGCCGGCAGGTGATGGCGTCGTCGACGACAAGCGGCCGTGGCCCGACAGCGATGTCCACGGCCCGGGTCAGCAACAGTGACTCGAATGTGCCCGGGTCGCGCACACTCAACTCGACGTCGAGGTCGGCGGCCCGTTTCGCGAACAACTCGATGAGCCCCGGCGCGGCGAACTCGGCGAACAGGTTGGACGCCGCCACCCGCAACAGCCGACGGCCGCGCTTCGCGGCGCTCACCTCGAGCATCGTGCGGTCCTGAAGGCCCAGCAGCTCCGCCGCGCGGCTGGCCAGCCGGAGCCCGCCCGGCGTGAACGCCAGCCCCGCCGCCGTCTTGGTGAACAGCTTGTCGCCAAACTCCTTGCGCAACTGCGCGACGTGCAGGGAGACGGCCGACTCGGAGACCTCCAACTCGGCGGCGGCCTGCTTGACGGACCCCAGCCGGACCACGGCGACGTACGCGCGCAGCTGCGTCGGGGTCATCGCCGCACCCACCTCCCCGCCATGCGTGGTTCGGCTCTCCGTCGAGACGAACCACGATCATGCCCGCTGAGGCGTCCCACCGCCACCCTGCGTCACCGGGCCGTCGTAACGTTCGGGCCTGGTGGCAGGGTGACACCGGCAGCGGCGGTTGGAGGTCACTACGCCGAGCCGCCGGTGTTCCGGATCATCTGTCGGAGCACCTTGAGGGTCGTTACGTAGTCCGCGTCATCGATGCCCTCGTGGATGCGGGCCCGGACGGCCGGCGCGTGCAGCGCGAGGGTGACGCGAGCCTCTTCCCCCGCTTCGGTGATCCGCAGCCTTCCCTCGTCGTCACGGACCAGCCACCCGCGCTCCAGCAGAACCTCCGCTTCGGCGTCCAGATCGTCTTCGGCCCGGAGATACGAGCTCATCGCCTGGCGGAGTTCGGCGATGGTCATCCCGCCGCCCTGCGGCAGAAGGTCGTTCGCGGAGAGGTTGCGCAGCAGCCAGAACTGGGGCTGCGTGAAGCCGTGCTCGGCGTGCCGGGCACGGGTGAAGGCGATGAGAGCTTCGTAGGCGACGCCTGTCCAGTAGGCGGCAGGTTGGCGCGCGAGCTCGACGTCGGACAACTGCTGCATCGTCATGAGATGCGCCTCCCGCGGTGATCGGTCACGACGAACGTAGAACCTCAACCAGGGTTCAGCTCAAGCGCATGGCAGCGGGGTGGGCCCCGGGGCGGGTGGGGGCACTATCGTTCTGGCGTGCACATTCGTTTCGACGTCCCGGCCGATCCCGCGTACCCGGGCCGCGTGGCCGCTGCGCTGAGCGGTGTCCGGCTGCGCCGGTTCAGCTATATCGGCGCAGTGCTGGTGGCGGTCGGGGTGATCGCTTTCGTGGTCTCGCGGGGCTTCGCCGGGGGCGACCGGTTCTCGTCGCTGTACCTGACGCTTGTCGTGGCTGGCGTGCTGTCGATGCTGTACGCGCCGTGGGTGCGTTGGCGCGCCCGACGCCGCTCCGGTCGCTACGCCGTCGAGGGCGCCTACGACATCACCGACGACAACATCATGATGCGCAGCGGCTCGGAGTCCGGCGGCATCGCCTGGGACGGGGTCACCGAGGTGACGGACACCCCGGAGTTCTGGATCGTGTACGTCGACAGGATGCCGGCGACGGTGATCCCGCGCCGTCTGATGACCGCCGATGACGACGAGACGTTGCGGGCCTTCATGACCGACCGTGGGCTGCTCCAGCCCCGCTGAGACGCTGAGCGGCTTCAGCGAGGGGTACGACGTCGACGAAGCGCCCAGAGGCCCCCCACGATCGCCACCGCTGTCGGAACGAGGCAGCAGAGGGACAGCAGGACCAGATGCCACGGCTTGATTGCTCCCATGGCGGAGAGAGTAGGCGTCCCCGCCAATCGCGGCTGACCCGTTAGGGCGAGGCTCAGGGGTTCGCGGGCGCTCCGAATCGGCTTGCCCGCGCGGGGCCGTCGGTCTAACGTCGTGGGGCACCTCCCGGTGCGCAGGCAACGGCTACTTCCTCTCTCAAAGGGGAGACGTGGGTTCGAATCCCACCGCCACTTCGGGTGGTGTCGACCAGCGGCCCAGGTCACCTTGGCCCGCAAGGGCCGGTCGCCGTCGCCGCTTCGATCTCGGGAGGCGCGCTCACGCCGCACGGCCGGTGCGACGGACACGGCTACTTCTGGTAAAGGCCCGGTAAGGGCCCGCGGTTCGAACCCGCAAAACCGTGTCCACACTTGATCTCGGACGTGCGGTGTGACCACTCTTGTCAATCACAAGATCGCAAACTCCGTTGCCCGGCTTCCGCCGCCACGGCTACGGTCGTGACCGCACCTCCCGGTGCGCAACAACTGTCACCTCCGGAGGGTTTCAGGCCCCGACGAAGCAGTGACAGACCTCGATTTCGGGGAGCGCGACCACGCCACACACCCGGTGCGCAGGCAACGGTTACTTCGGATCCGCAGATGGGGGTTCGACTCCCCCGACACCTTCGGGTGGATGGTTCAACGGACAGAACGGCGGACTTGTCCGTGGCCGACTCTGATCTCGGGTGTGTGGTGCGGTGGCGCTCCCCGGCCGACTGACGTGGGGGACGTCATGGCCAAGTTCAACCTCAAACCGCGCCGCCTCCGGTCGGTGACCGCCGAGGGTGCGCCCGCGTTCACCCGTGAGCCGCGCCTCGAACTGTTCCTACTCGGTGTGTCGAACATGGTCGGCGAGGACACCTTCTACGAAGGCGCCACTGATCGGGACGCCCGTTTCCGGAACCTCGTCGCCACCGTCGCCGTCGCCGATGCCGACTGGTTCGCCCGCTTCGTACCGTGGCTGCGGACCGGCGCGATGATGCGCTCGGCGTCCGTGGTGGCGGCCCTGGAGGGCGCCCGGGCCCAGGTCGCCGCAGGTGTGCCGGGTTCGCGGGCGGTCGTGGACGCCGCGTTGCAGCGTGCGGACGAGCCGGGCGAGGCTCTGGCGTACTGGCTGGCCCGCCACGGCCGGACCCTGCCCAAGCCGGTGAAGCGGGGCATCGCCGACGCGGCGGTGCGGCTGTACACCGAGCGGAGCCTGCTCAAGTACGACTCCGTCGGAAACCCGGTGCGGTTCGGCGACGTCATCGACCTGACCCACCCCACGGCGAGGGACGAGCGGCAGGGCGACCTGTTCCGGCACGCGCTGGACCGCCGGCACGGGCGGGACAATCCGCTGCCGGCGTCGCTCGGGATGCTGGCGGCGCGGCACGCGCTCATGGCGCTGCCTGTCGAGCAGCGCAGGGAGGTCACCGATCCGACGGTGCTGGGCGCGGCCGGTATGACGTGGGAAGCCCTGGCCGGGTGGCGACAGAGCGCGCTGGACGACGCGGCGTGGGAGTCGATCATCCCGAACATGGGCTACCTGGCGCTGCTGCGAAACCTGCGCAACTTCGACCAGGCCGGCGTCAGTGACGCTGTCGCGCAGACGGTGGCGGCCAGGCTCGCCGACCCAGGCCAGGTCGCCGGCTCACGGGTGCTGCCGATGCGTTTCCTGTCGGCGTTCAACGCCGCGCCGAGCCTGCGGTGGGCGTACCCGCTGGAGACCGCGTTGCAGCACGCCCTGGTGAACGTGCCGGCCCTGGACGGACGGACCCTGGTCCTCATCGACACGTCCGGTTCGATGCAGAGTCCGTTCAGCAAGGACGGCACGCTGCGCTTCTGGGACGCCGCCACGGTGTTCGGCCTCGCGCTGGCCGCACGGGCGCAGGCTGCCACTGTGGTGTCGTTCTCCAATGCCAGCCGGGTGTTCCCGTCGGTGGCGGGTGAGTCGGTGCTGGCGGCGGTGCGCCGGTTCAAGGACGACGGCTACTTCCTCGGCATGGGGACGGAGACCGAGAATGCGGTACGGGAGCACTACGACCGGCACGACCGGGTGATCATCCTCACCGACGAGCAGGCTCACTGGCACGGCAGGGCGGACGTCGCGGCGGCGGTGCCCGCACAGGTGCCCGTGTACACGTGGAACCTGGCCGGATACCGGGCCGGGCACACGCCGACCGTCGACAACCGGCACACCTTCGGAGGCCTGTCCGACGCCGCGTTCGCGATGATCCCGCTCATCGAGGCCGGGTCCCGCGACCAGTGGCCCTTCTGACCGGCGGGGTGCCGATACCCCGCCGGTCAGGCCGCCGGTCACGGCCTCCGGTCGTCGGGCATCAGGTCGCCTCGGGCCGCCACCACGGTTCGAGCAGGACCGGGTCGGCGACGTAGCTGCTGACCTGCGTACGCTCCGGCTCGGTCAACGTGAGCTCGCGCAGCCGGGCTCCCCATTCGGGCACCCGATCGGTCTTGCCCAGCGCGACTGACAGTTCGATCAGCCCGGCGAGCGCCTTCGCCTGCTCGACCACCGGCGCGTCCTCGGCCCGCCGTCGCATCCCCGAGTCCAGCGCCCGGTAGGCCGCCCGGTCGTCCATCTTGAACTCGCGCAGGATCCGCGCGTTGTCGAGCACCCGGGTCAGCCCTTGCAACTCCTTCGACCCGCCGTACTCCAGATCCTGCGGCTCGTCGCGCTGGATGAAGACGATGGAGTTTCCCGACGGGTCGAAGATGGTGAACCGCGACGCGCCGGCACGGTAGCGGGTCATCCGGGGCAGGCCCTTGACCAGCACCTTGCCGTACGTGCGACGCATCGCCTCGGTGAACGCCGCGTGGTACGGCGCGACCTCGTCCACCATCACGAGGCAGCCGCCGGTGGTCTCCTTCGTCGGGTCCAGGTCCTTCGGCGCGGAGCCGTAGTGCAGTTGGAACCCACTCCAGGCGAAGGCCAGGTACACGTACGGTCTGGTCTGCTCGTAGGTCACGTCGAAGCCGAGCGCGCGCCAGAACGCCAGTGTCGCCTCCGGTGACACGCAGTGCAGCAGCGGCACTGTGGTCTCGTTGGGCTGGACGCGTTCCTCGATGGTCGTCATGCCACTTCCGATCCCGTAGACAGGCCGGCCATTGTGCCAGCGCCGACGAGGCGTCGCGCGCCTTTCGTCTCCTACCTAGGGAGGAGGCGGCGCTCCGACCGCCGGCCGCAACCGGGGCTTCCGGTCGGACGCGGGCGACCAGCCCAGTCAGAAGCATCTACAGGCATGAGATTCGAACTTCGTCGGGCGGCGCACTGGCACCGCCCACTCATGCTCCTCGTCGCCGCGATGGCGGCGCTCGCCGTCGTCTGCGCGGTCGGCATCGTCGTCGACTCGCGGGTCCTCACCGGCTCGCCGATCTGGCTCAAGCCGTTCAAGTTCGCGGTGTCGTTCGTGCTGTACGGGACGACGCTTGCCTGGATGCTCTCCCTGCTGCCGCGCCGGATCCGGGTCGCGGAGCGGGCGGCAACGGTCATCGTCGCGATGGCGGTGATCGAGACAGCGCTGATCGTCGTGCAGGTGGCACGGGGCACGACGAGCCACTTCAACGGCACCACCCCATTGAATGGGATCATCTTCGCGGCGATGGGCGCGTCGATCATGGTGCTGTTCGTCGCGCACGTCATCATCGGGATCGTGGTGCTGATACGACGGATTCCGGACCGGGTCGCCGCGACTGCCATCAGTTGGGGGCTCGGCCTGTCGCTGCTGGGCATGCTGGTGGCGGTGCCGATGACGCTATCCGTCCAGGACCCGGGGATCGAGGGGATCAGCGGCGCGCACAGCGTGGGCGTGCCCGACGGCGGTGCGGGCCTGCCGCTGGTCGGCTGGAGCACCACCGGGGGCGACCTGCGGATCGGGCACTTCGTGGGCCTGCACGCCCTGCAGGCGCTGCCGATCCTGGCCATCCTGCTGAGCCGGTTCCTCGGCAGGCGGCTGGACGAACGGACCCGTGCCCGGCTGCTGGTCGTCGCGGGCGCGGCGTACGGCGTACTCACGTTGTTGTTGACCTGGCAGGCCCTGCGCGGGCAGCCGCTGCTGCGCCCGGACGCCCTCACGCTGGCCGCCGTGGCCGCCCTGGTGGTCGCGACCGCTACCGCCGCCGGCCGGGTGCTGGCGCGCGGACGCCGCACGGAATTGACGTTGGCCGCATGACCGCGACGCTGTTCACAGTGACGTTCGCGGTGGCCGCGCCGTTCTGGGCGCTGATGATCGTGCTGCCGCGCTGGTCGTGGACCGCCCGGATCATCGGCTCGCCGCTGATCGTGCTGCCGGTCGTGGTGATCTACGGGCTGCTGGTGATCCCGGCGCTCGGGGAGGTGCTGCCGGCCGTGGCCGCACCGACAGTGGACGGGATACGCGACTTGCTGGGCACCAACGACGGCGCGGCGGCGGCCTGGGCACACATGATCGCGTTCGATCTGTTCGTGGGTCGCTGGGCGTGGCTGGACAGCCGGGAACGGGGGGTGCCGGCGCTGGTCATGGCTCCGGTGCTGGTGCTGACCATCCTGCTCGGGCCGCTCGGCCTGGCCGCCTACCTGGGCGTGCGGACCCGCTGGCCGGACCCTCGTGCCGCCGCACCACAGCACCTAGGCTGATCCGGTGACGTGGGAGCGGCGACTGTTCGACGCGCGGGACACGCTCGTGCGGATGGTGCTGCTCAACCTCAGCGGGGTGGGCTACCTGGTCTTCGGCACGCAGGCCGGTCACCCACCGACGAGGACACAGTGGATCCTCGCGGTGGCCGCGTTCACGGCCGGCCTGCTGCTGCACCGTCGGCCGGTGCTCAACCTGGCGGCGCAGGCCGCGCTGCTGGCGGTCGCCATCTGCCTGGTCGACGACATCATGATCAACCAGGTGGGCGCGAGTTGGGCGCTGCTCGAGGTCACCATGCGGGCACGCCGATCCCGCACCATCTGGTTGGCCGCCGTGGCGCTGGCCGCTGTCGACCTGACCGACTCGATCGGCGACCCGTTCGACAGGGTGGCCTCCGGCGTCGTCGGGCTGGCCCTGGAGGTCGGCGTGCCGGTGCTCCTCGGGCTTGTCATCCGCACCAACAGGGAGCTCAGCCGGCAGGCGGTGGAGCGGGCGGCGGAGGAGCAGCGCCGGCACGAGTCGGAGAGCCGGGCGGCGCGCGCCGACGAACGCAGCGCCATCGCCCGCGAACTGCACGACGTCGTCGCGCACCACGTGGCGTCGATGGTGCTGCGCGTCGGCGTGGCCCGGCACGTGCTCACCGACCTGGACCCCCGGGTGGACGAGGTGTTCGACGACGTGCACGGCACGGGCACCGCGGCCCTGTCGGAGCTGCGCCGGCTGGTCGCGGTGCTGCGCGACCCCGACGGGGTAGGCGGTGACGCGGCGCTTACCGCTATCGACCCGGCGGCGCTCCCGGCGGCGCTCGGCGCGACAGTGGACCGGGCCCGGCGGGCGGGCATCATCGTGCAGGCCGACATCGACCCTGCCGTCGGCGCGCTCGACGCGGTGCGGGGCCTGGCGGTGCTGCGGCTGACCCAGGAGGCGCTCACCAACGTGGCCCGCCACGCCGGCCCGGCCGCGCTGGCCCACCTGACGGTCGCCGTCCGGGACGGCACAGTGCACTGGGAGGTCACCGACGACGGCCACGGCGGCGGGCGCGGGCTGGCTCCGGCCAGCGGTGGGCGTGGCGGCCGGCCGCCGGTGGTGCCTGGCGGCGGCGGGCACGGCATCACCGGCATGCGGGAGCGCGTCGACGTCCTCGGTGGCCGTCTTGAGGTGGGGCCGACCGAAACGGGGTGGCGGGTACGCGCCGTCCTCCCGCACCTGGCCGACTCATCCGGCGCCGTGACGCTTGCCGGATCGGTGCCCCGGGACCGCGCGACGCCGCACGGGTCGCCCACTCCAGAGCCCTCGCCAGAGCCTTCGTCAGAGCGGGAGCCGGCATGATCCGCGTCCTGCTCGTCGACGACCAGCACCTCATCCGCGCGGGCCTGCGCATGCTGTGCGAGGCGCAGCCCGACATCGAGGTGGTCGGCGAGGCCGACAACGGCCGGGACGCGGTAGCCCTCGCCGCGCGGCTCGTCCCCGACGTCGTCGTCATGGACCTGCGCATGCCGGGCGTCGACGGGATCACCGCTACCACCCGCATCCTCGCCGAACGACCCGCCGCCCGCGTACTGGTGCTGACCACGTTCGGCGACGACGACCACCTCTACCCCGCCCTCACGGCCGGCGCCTGCGGGTTCCTGCTCAAGGACGCACCTCCGACCGAGCTGCTGGACGGCATCCGCCGCGCCGCCACGGGTGACAGCCCGTTCAGCCCGGAGGTGCTGCAACGCCTCGTCCAGCGCGCCGTGCACGCCCGCGTCGGGACGCCGCGACCGGTGCACGGTCTGACCGCCCGCGAGCAGGACGTCCTCGCCCTGGTCGCCGAGGGCCTCACCAACGCCGAGATCGCCGAACGGCTGCACATCGGCGTCACCACGGTCAAGACTCACATCACGAGCCTCATGACCAAGACCGACAGCCCCAATCGGGTACGCCTGGCACTGTTCGCCAGCGGCCGCTGAGGCTCGGCGGCCGACGGATCGCCACGGACGAATGACATGCGTCTCGTGGCGACGACGCCACGCTCCGGGCGTACGGGCGGCGGATTACCGTGGCTGTCGCGTCACGTCGCTCGTCGCCACCTTGCGGGCGGCGGGCGGCGTCCACGAGAGGCGGGGCCTGGGCAGTGACGTCCGAAGGGCGGAGTGACAGTGACGTCCGAGCGGCGGGATCGGCAGTGACGTCGGAGCCGGTCCTCCGAGGTGTCCCGGACGCGGCGACGGCTGGAACGGACGTGCTGGTCACCGTGCGCGGGGGCACGCTGCGCGGCCAGCGAGCGGACGGGCTCACGGTCCTGCGGGGCGTCCGGTACGCCACCGCCGACCGTTTCGCGGCACCCGCGCCGGAGCGGCAGTGGTCGGGGGTCCGTGACGCGCGGGAACACGGTGCCGTCAGCCCTCAACCGCCGGCCCGGGCCACGACAGCCGGCGGCTGGTGCGAGGTGGGCGTGCAGTCGGAGGACTGCCTGAACCTGACCGTCGTCACCCCGGCGGCCGACCGCGCCGCGCGGCCGGTGCTTGTCTGGCTGCACGGTGGCTCGTACCGTTCCGGCGCGGGCTCCTGGGACCGCTACCGCACCGACCGGCTCGCCCGCGAGGGCGACGTGGTCGTGGTGAGCGTCAACTATCGGCTCGGGGCGCTCGGCTATCTGCGGGCGCCGGGCATCTCCCCCGGCAACCTGGGTCTGCTGGACCAGATCGAGGCGCTGCGCTGGGTCCGCGACAACGCGGCCGACCTGGGCGGCGACCCGGAGAACGTGACACTTGTGGGGCAGTCGTCGGGCGCCCACTCGGTCGCCTGCCTGCTCGGGGTGGCGCAGGCCCGACAGCTGTTCCGTCGGGCGGTGTTGCAGAGTCCACCGCTGGGTATCGGGCTGGCCGGCGAGCGCGCGGCCGGCCGGGTCGCCGACCGCTTCCTGGCCCGGCTCGGGCGCGACCCACGGGAGGCGTCCCTCGCGGAGATCGTCGCCGCGCAGCAGCTGGCCGAGCGGGACGTGGCCACGCGCAGCGGATTCGGGCTCGCCCCGGCGTACCAGCCGGTGGCCGGTGTGTCTCCCCTGCCGGACGTGCCGGGTTGGCGGGCCGCCTGGCGCGCTGGCGCCCCGGGCCTTGAGGTGGTGCTCGGCACCACCCACCGGGAGATCGCCTACTTCCTCGCCGGCGGCCCGCTCTCCCGGTACCTGCCGCTTGTGGGCAGGGCCGTGGAGAACGCTGCCATCCGGTTCGCGACCCGCTCGGTCTTCACCCGGCCCACCCTGCGGTTCGGCAGGCAGTTGGCGCAGGCGGGCGCGCGGGTCTTCGCGTACCGCATCGACGGGCCCACCCCGACCTCGCCGTACCACGCCTGCCACTGCAGCGACCTTCCGCTGCTCTTCGGCGACGAGGCCGACTGGGCGCAGGCGCCGATGCTTGCCGGGCAGACCTGGGCCGAGGTGGCCGCGCGTGGTGGCCCACTGCGCGCGGCCTGGCTGGCGTTCGCCGCCGGCGGCGCGCAGGCGTTGACAGCGCAGGGTTGGCCGCCGTACGAGGGGCAGGCCGGGCGTATCCAGCGCTTCGGGTAACGCCGAGCCCTCTAGCGACCGCAGGCGTACCCCTGCATGCCTCGCGGGTTCGCGCCGGCCGCGAGCACACCGGTGGCCGGGTCGCGGCTCACCGCGCAGAGACGACCGAGGCTCCACGCGTCGGAGACCCGCACCTCGTGCCCGTACGCCCGCAGCGCCGCCACCGTCGCGCCGTCGAGCCGGTCCTCCACCACCAGGACGCCGGGTTCCATGTCGCGTGGATAGAACGACTCCGGCAGCCCGACGGTATGGAACGCTGGCGCGTCGATGGCCTCCTGGAGGGTCTGGCCGCCGACGAGGTGGCGCAGCAGGAACGGCACCTGCCACTGGTCCTGCTGGTCGCCGCCGGGGGTGCCGCAGGCCAGAACCGGCTGCCCGTCGCGGTGGACCATCGTCGGGCTCAACGTGGTGCGGGGTCGCCGGCCCGGTGCGAGCGACGAGGCGAGACCTTCCTCCAGCCAGAACATCTGCAGGCGGGTGCCCAACGGGAAGCCCAGCTCCGGGATCGTCGGCGAACTCTGCAACCAGCCGCCGCTCGGGGTAGCGGAGATCATGTTGCCCCAGCGGTCGACAACGTCCACGTGGCAGGTGTCGCCCCGGGTCACCCCGTCCGACTGCACCGTCGGCTCGCCGGTCGTGGCGTCCGACCGGTCCGCGCTCCGGACGGCACCGGCCCGGACGTGCGCCGGCAGGCGGGGCTGCGCCCCGTCGGGGCGCCCCGGCCGCAACTCCCACGATGCCCGGTCGCCGATCAGGGCTGCCCGCTCTCGCGCGTACTCCCGGGAGAGCAGCGCCTTGGCCGGCACGTCCGCGCCGTCGCCGTACCACGCCTCACGGTCGGCGAAGGCGAGCTTGAGCGCCTCGACCTGGGCGTGGATGCCGAACGCGGTCGCCGGGTCGTACGCGCCGGGGTCGCCGAGGGCGTCGAGGACGGCCAGCGTCTCCAGCAGCACCGGGCCCTGCCCCCAGAAGCTTGTCTTCGCCACCGAGTAGCCGTGCCAGTCGAGGGTCACCGGTTCCTCCCAGGTCGCCGAGTAGGCGGCCATGTCATCGCCGGTGACGAGTCCGGCGTGGGGGCGCCCGCTGGAATCCTGGAACGGCAGGCGGCTGAACCTGTCGATCTCGTCAGCCACGAACCCCGTACCCCAGGCTCGCCGCGCGGCCTCGATCTGGGCCTCCCGGTCGCCGCCGGCCGCGAGCCCGGCCTGGGCCAGTCGCCGCAGGGTCCGCGCGTACGCCGGGTTGGCGAACCTCTCCCCCGCCGTCGGTGGCCGGCCGTCGCGCAGCCAGAGCTGGGCGGACGTCGGCCAGTGCTCCTCGAACAGCGACCGGACAGCCGTCACCGTGTCGACGACCCTGCCCAGAAGCGGGTGGCCGGCGTCGGCGTAGTCGATCGCCGGCTCCAACACCTCGGCGAGAGTGAGCGTGCCGTGCTCGCGCAGCAGCAGGAGCCAGGCGTCGACGGCGCCCGGTACTGCCGCCGCGAGCGGACCGGCGCCGGGGATGAGGTCCATTCCGAGGGACCGGAAGTGCGCGATGGTGGCACCTGCCGGCGCCGGACCCTGCCCGCACAGCACCTTCGGGGTCGGGTCCTGGGCGGTGGCCACGATGGCCGGCACCTCGCCGCCGGGTCCGTTGAGGTGCGGTTCCACGACGTGCAGCACGAACCCGGCGGTGACCGCCGCGTCGAAGGCGTTCCCCCCGCGTTCCAGCATTCCCATGGCGGCCTGGCTGGCGAGCCAGTGCGTCGAGGACACCATGCCGAAGGTTCCCCGCAGCGTCGGCCTGGTGGTGAACGTCATGGCAACACCTCACTCGTCTCCGCGGCCCCGGCCGGAACCGTCGCGGACCAGCGTGACAAGTACGACGAGCGCGAGCAACGCCACGACCGCGCTGAAGATCTCGGCGGCCGTCCGTAGGCCGATCGCCTGGGCCAGCAGGCCGACCGCGACCGCCGGCACGCCCAGCATGGTGAACAGGATGGCGAAGAAGGTCGACACCGTCGCACTCTGGTGCTCGTGCGGGGCCTTCACCGTGATGGTGGCGATGCCGTCGCCCACCGCCACCCCGGAGGCCACCCCGTTGACCGCCGCGCCGAGGAACAGCGGAAGCAGCAGCACCATAGACATGCTGAGCCCGATGAGGGCGGCCCCCACGATCAGGCCGGCGCAGGCGGCGACCAGTGCGGCGCGGGAGGGCAGCACCCGGGTCAGGAGTTGCCCGAACGCGGCGCCGGTGAACGCCACGAACACGACGAGCGCGGCCAGGGTGTGCGAGGTCTTGTGTAGCTCCATGCCGAGAAACAGTCCGCTCACCGCCGTGAGCACGCCCAGCGCCGCGAAGCCGGCGCCCGCGGTGAGCGCGGAACGGACGAATTCGCCACGGATCTCCGGCGGTACGTGCAGCCGTTGCGGCCGCAGGTTCAGCGGCGAGCGGTGCGGCACCGTCTCGGGCACTCCGATCATCAGGACGATCGCGACGATCGCCAGGATGAGCACGATGGCCCAGGGCACCCGCAGCGGATCGGGGGCGACGTCCGAGACGATCCCCGCCAACAGGGTGCCGGCGGCGAGACCACCCAGGTTCGCGAAGATCGCCACGGTGCCGGCCCGTCTCGGGTGGCGTGGGCTGATCAGCTCGGTCAGCGCCGCCGTCCCCGCTCCGATCACCAGCGCGGCGGACAGACCGGCGAGCACCCGACCGATCACGATCATCGCGAGGTCCACGGCGCCCAGGAAGACCGCGTCGGCGACGACCGAGAGGACGAGCGCGGCGAGGATGACCGGGCGGCGGCCGATCTGGTCGGCGAGCCGTCCGAAGAGCAGCAGGCCCACGACCACGCCGAGCGCGTACAGCGCGTAGACCACGGTCACCGTCAACGACGAGAAGCCGAACTCCATCTCGTAGATCGGGTAGAGCGGCGTCGGCACCGTGGTCCCCACCAGGGTGATCCAGAACGCGAATGCGACGCGCACCGCCCCGGAGGTGGAACTGGGCCGGGAAATCGCACCTTCGGTGTGGCTGGCGTTGGACATGGTCAGTCCCTTCGGGGCTCGGCCATCACGGCGGGACCGCCGCCCACATCCCGCACCGTGGCGACCGACCCCGCGTACAGCATGGGTGTCGACCTTGGTGGGGGTGCGGTCAAAGCCCTTAAACGCCCTCATCAGGTGGCGGATGTGCGGGCGGCCGGTCGCCGCCCGCACACGACACGCCGTCACTCCGGGTACGAGGGTCCCGGCTCGGTCCGCAACATGCGCTTGAGCATGCGGTTCGCTTCCCGCATGTCATCGGTGATCAGTCGGGTGCGCACCGTTCCCTTGCCGGTCAGCTTGCCGCCCACTTCGAAGACGGCCGTCTCGCCCGGCAGCGGCACCGCCTGACACCCGGTGTACCGCTCGGCGGGCAGCCGGCCGTCGAGCAGGTACGCGTACACCGGGTCGTCCACGCACGGCGTGTAGTACGGGAAGACACCGTGGCTGCCCTCGTTGTCGACGCTGATCATCGACGCGCCGGGCAGCTTCTTCGAGGCCGCCAGCGCGCCCTCGTACGCCGTGGCGACGTCGAGCTCGTCCTGCAACATCAGCACCTTGGGGAACGTCTTCTTGTCGAACTTGGGCATCCGGTTGCTCGTCGGCCAGTACGCGCAGGCCGGCGGGTTCTGCAGGTACGGGGCGACAAGCGGGGCGTCGCGGGTGAGGCGGCGGCTGAACGCGTTCCAGTGCCCGATGCTGTCGTTCCACTGCCCGTCCTGGCAGCGGATCACCTCGAAGACGTAGTCGATGTCGTACGTGTACTCGGCGGTGCCCTGCGCGAGCCGGCTGCGGTCACGCTGGGTCTTCAGCGCGGCCTCGGCGGTGACCCGCGCCTGCTCGATGTAGGCGCGGTCGTCGGCGGTTATCCCCGGTGCGACGAGCAGCTTCGCGGTGGCGGCGGCGAGGATCTGCTCGGGCGTCCAGCCGTTCCACTCCTCGTAGTACTGGATGACCGTGTTCACGGCCGCCGCCGCGGTCGGGTAGTTCTGGGTGTCGTAGAGGGCGCCGAGAATGAACCAGCCGAACATGAACGGGCCCATGCCGACGCGGGTGCCACCTGCCCGCTCGAACATCTCCCGGATCTTCATCGGGTCGGTGCCCCTGCCGTACAGGTCGTCGTGACGGGCCATGTACGGCATCAACTGCTCCTGGAACGCCCGGTCACGGGTGAACGGTTGCAGGTCCCACGTCTCCTGCAACGTGGGCGAGCCGGCGGCGGCCACCGAGTCGAGCACCATCCGGCCTGTACGGCTGCCGAACGTCGCCGCGTACCAGGTGCCCAGCCAGGTGCCGTACGAGTAGCCGAGGTAGTTGAGCTTCCGCTCCCCCAGCAGCACCCGGATGAAGTCCATGTCGTACGTGGTCTGCTCGGTGGTGATGTACCTCGTCAGCTCGGTGCTGCGGCAGCCGGCCACGTTGGCCTGGGTGATCTGGTCGTTCGTGACGTCGGTGTCGCGATAGGTAACCCGGCACAGCAGCGGGGTGCTCTGCCCGACGCCGCGCGGGTCGAACCCGATCACGTCGTAGTGCTCGGCGAGCGTCGGCGCGGACTGCGCCACGTACGGCGCCAGCGACAGGCCACTGCCACCGGGGCCACCCGGGTTGACGAGCAGGATGCCCTTGCGGTCGCTGCTGGAGGCGACGGTGCGGCTGACGCGTACCTGGATCGTCTGCCCGTCGCGCGGGTTGTGCCAGTCGCGCGGGACGGTGACCGTCGCGCACGCCAGGCGCAGGTCGGCGACGTCCTCGGGGCTGACGCCGTCCAACCCGCACGGCTCCCAGGAGAGGCGCTGGTTGGTCAGTGACGCGGCCAGGGCGGCGGTGTCCGGCTCGGCCACCGTTGCCGCGGCGGCCGGCGTCACGGCCGTACCGCTGGTCAGGACGGCGGCGACAAGCGTCGCGGTGAGCAGGGCGGCCGGCCGGCGTGAGCGGCGCGACCCGGTCGTGGGATGGGGCATCGTCCCGTCCTCTCCTGGAGCGGATGCTCGAACGACCTTCACCCTGGGCCAGAAGTGTTTCGCCGCTACGGTTCCGGCGTGACGAAGACCGGCCATGGCATGATCCGGCCAATCACAGCCAGCCACGGCGGCTTGCCTGCACGCCGAGTTGGAACCGGCTCCGCGCGCCGAGCAACTCCTGTAGGCGACTGACCCGGCGGTGCACCGTACGGTTGCTGACGCCGAGGTCACGGGCGATGGCTTCGTCGGTCAGGCCGGCGGTGAGCAACGCGAGGAGCCGTTGCGTGGCGGCCGTCGGTTCGGCGTCCGGCTGGGCGGCGTCGGTGGTGGCGTGGATGGGCGCGCCGAGCCGCCAGAACACCTCGAACAACTCGGAGAGCCCATCCAGCAGGCGGGAGCGGTGCACAAGCATCGCGTCGGCGTCGTCGCCGCGAGGCAGGACGACGAGGCCACTGTCGGCGTCGGTGAGCATCATCTTCAGCGGAAGCTCCGGGAAGACCCGCGCCTGCTCCCCGGCGGCGACGGCGTCCCGCACCGCCGCAAGCATCGCCTCGTCGTGCAGCAGCTCACCCTCGTAGACGCAGCGGTAGCGCAGGCCGCGTCGCAGCGCGTCGTACTGCACCTCTTCCGGGACCCGGGCGGTGTCGCGCAGGTACGGCCCGCGCTCCAGACCCCGTACCTCGGTGCGGGCACCGGCCTGCAACTGGCGGAACAGCTCCCGTACGGCGTGCTTGCCCTCGATGACCTCGACGAACGCCGCCCCCGTTCCGTGGACGGCCGTGTAGAGCCCGGACAGCGTCTCCGCGGCGGCACGTGCCCGAGCGGCCTCCATCTCCCGCTGCGCGGCCCAACTCTCCAGGGCGCTGCGCGGCGGCCGGACGTGCAGCACGCCGGCGGCGTCGCGGTGCACCGCACCGATGCTCACCAGCCCCGCGAGGGCCGGGCCGGCCTGCGGGGCCACCGTGGACAGGAACTCCCGCTGCGCCACGGGCGCGACCCGCAACAGGTCCTGATACACGCCGACGGCGCCCGACGGGAGCGGAAGCGACCCGACGTCCGGCGAGAGCGACCCGACGTCCGTGGCGTTCGACGGGAGCGGGAGCGACCCGACGTCCGGGGCAGAGGGCATGCCGGCGGGCTCGGTCCGCATGCCGGGGATCGTAGAGCGCCCCTGTTACGGCGACCCACACAGCCGGGCACCGCCCTTACGGTCAGCTGGCGGGTTCGTCCTCGGAGCGTTCGCCCTCGGAGCGTTCGCCCTCGGAGCGTTCGCCCTTGGAATCTTCGCCCTCGGGTTTCCGGTGGTACTCGGGGCGGAGCTTCGCGCTGGCGAACGCCGCCTGAACCGCCGCCGAGAGCGCCACCATGTCGTACGCGCCGTGATGGCGCCGACCGTTGACGAAGAAGGTAGGGGTTCCGGTGACCCCGCTGAGATCGGCGGAGTCGACGTCCTCGGCGATGCGGTCGACGCCCCTCCGCTCGGCCATGTGCTCGCGGAACCGGTCGAGGTCAAGGCCGAGCTGGTCGGCGTAGCCGAGCACGTCGGGGGCGTCCAGCGCGCCCTGGTGTGTGAGAAGCAGATCGTGCATCTCCCAGAACGCGCCCTGCTCGCCCGCCGCCTCGGCCGCCTCGGCGGCGAGCTGGGCACGCGGGTGGACATCGGTCAGCGGCAGGTGCCGCCAGACGTACCGGACGTTGGCGAAGGCCTCCAGCAGGTCCCGCACCACCGGCTCGGCCTGCCCGCAGTAGGGGCACTCGAAGTCCCCGTACTCCACGACCGTCACCGGCGCATCGTCCGACCCGCGAACGTGGTCGCGCTTTGGATCGACCGGAAGCATCAGGTCGACGATCCCCTCGGTGACGCCAAGCAGCGCCCGCGCGCGCCGCGCCGGCGGCAGCCGCGCGGCGAAGCGGAACACCAACCAGGTGATGACGGACGCGCCGATAGTCGAGACGAGGATGCCGAGCTTCGCCTCGTCCAGGGCCGGGCCGCTGAGGGCATGGGTGGCGATCAGCAGGGCGACTGTGAAGCCGATGCCCGAGATGGTGCCCACCCCGGTGACCGCGACCCAGCCGACCGGTGGCCGCAGCCGGTTGCCGCTCAGCCGCGTCACCAGCCACGAGGTGACCACGATCCCGACCGGCTTGCCGACGATGTACGCCGCCACGACGCCGATCGTGACCGGCGAGGTCACCGCAGCGGCCAGAAGCTCGCCATCGATCACGATCCCGACGTTCGCCAGCGCGAAGAGCGGCACCACCAGGTAGCTCGCCAGCGGATGGTAGAGGGTCTGCAACCGCTCGTTCGGCGACAGCGTCGAGGTGAGCCGGGCCTGGGCCATGCGGGCGAGCTGCGGGGTGGGTTGTTCGCGGAAGAGACGGAACTGGTCGCTCGCCTGCTCCAACTCGGTGCGACCGGGGGCGTAGGCGTAGGTCAGCAACCCCATGACCAGGCCCACCACGACCGGGTCGACACCGGACTCCGACACCGCGACCCAGGCCGCCACTCCCAGCAGCGCGAAGACCGGCCCGAACCGCACGCCCAACGCCCGGACAAGCAGGACCACGCCGAAGATCGCCGCCGCCACGAGCAGCGCCGTCGGCGACGGATGGTGTGGGTACGCGATCGCCAGCACCGCGATCGCGACCAGGTCGTCGATGACGGAGACCGTCAACAGGAAACCCCGCAACCGGTCCGAGAAGCGCGGCCCGAAGACGGCCAGCGCGCCGAGCGCCAGCGCTGTGTCCGTGGCCATCACCGCACCCCAGCCCGCGGCGCTCGTGTGCCCCGCGGTGATCGCGAGATAGATGCCAACCGGCACCAGCATGCCGGCGATCCCGGCCAGCATCGGCAACGCCAGCCGCCGACGCTCCCGCAGCTCGCCGATGTCGAACTCCCGGCGCAGCTCCAACCCGACGACCAGGAAGAAGAACGTCATGAGGCCGCTGTTGACCCAGAACCGCAGGTCGTGTGCCACGCGCCAGTCGCCGAACTGGACGGAGAAGGAGGTGCTCCACAGCGACTCGTATGACGACGTGTGCAGGTTGGCCCACACCAGAGCCGCCAACGCGGCGATCACCACCACCCGCGCGCCGCCGGTCTCGGTGTGCAGGAAGGCGCGCAGCGGGGCGTTGAAACGGCCCTCCCAGGTGGTCCGGTCGGACCATCCCCGGCGCGGGTTGCTGCTCGTCACGGGATGATCCTCCCCGAATTGGTCGCCACCCGGCTCGGATTGGGGCGACTGTGTTGCCGCCCGTACCGCCCGGCCCGGCAATCGGGGCACGCACGCAGCGCCACCGGTTGGTAGCGTACCGGTGATCTCGCCGGCCGCCGCCGGCAGTGGTCCCCTGGGGAGGGTCGACATGTGGGCGGACGACGCTGCGCTCGACGCGGCCGGACGCCGGCTCGACGAGTGGGAGTCGTCGCTCGCCGAACGTGCACGACGGGCACAGACACTGGCGGGCACGATCCAGGGTCTGACCGGCACCGCCCGCAGCCCTGACCGGACGGTGGAGGTCACTGTCGACTCGGCTGGCCTGCTGATCGACCTGCGGCTCGACGAACGTGTCCGGGACCATCCGGCCGTGAGCACCGCCCAGCAGATCCTGGCGACCGCCCAAGCGGCCCGAGCCGACCTGCTCACACAGCTCACCGCCGTGACCACAGCCGCCCTCGGCGACGACGCGAGCGCCGTCATCGACTCATACCGCAGCCGGCTGACAGCTGACGACTGGCGAGACGATGCCCGCCGGTGACGGCATCCAGGTCGACCCGGCCGACCTGACCGCACACGCCGCACGCCTCGACCGCTGCGCCAGCGGCCTCGACACTGCCCAGCAGGCCGGCCAGCACGTCCGGTTGGGCACCGACGCCTACGGTCAACTCTGCGCGATGATGCCGATGATGCTCGACGGCCTGCAACGGACCCTCGTCGACGGCATCACCACCGCCGCCGGATCGGTGCGGGACACCGCCGGCAGGCTACGCACCGGCGCCGACCGCTACCGAGGCTCCGACGACCGGGCCAAGCAACACCTCGACGAGGTGCGGCAACGCCGGTGACGTCCAACCCGCTCGTCGCCGCCCCAGCGCACACCCCGCCCAGCGCCTGGGCGGGCGTGTGGATCTGCGAGGACATCGAACTCATCGCGCAGGGCGTCCGCACCGGCAACTGGATCGACGGCAGTCTCGGCGTGGTCAGCGCCGGCCTCGACGCCCTCGCCTTCGTCAGCGACCCCGTCGGCAACCTGCTCCAGTACGGCATCGCCTGGCTCATCGAACACGTCAAGCCGCTCAGTGAAGCCCTCGACTGGCTCGCCGGCGACCCGGCGCAGATCACCGCCCACGCCCAAACCTGGCGCAACGTCGCCGCGTCACTGCGCGACGAGGCTGCCACCCTCGCCCGCGCCGTCCGCACCGACGTCGCCACCTGGGGCGGCAGCGCCGGCCCCGCCTACCGCGCCTGGGCCGCCGAACAACAGCAGGCCATCACCGGGCTCGCACTGGGCGCCGACACCATGGCCGCGATCACCGAAGGCGCCGCCGGCCTCGTCGCCGCCGTCCGGCTCCTCGTCCGCGATGCCATCGCCACCTGCGTCTCCCGCCTCATCGTGTACGCCGCGGAACTCGTCGCCACCGGCGGCCTGGCCACACCGCTGGTCGTGGAGCAGGTCACCACGACAGTCGCGTCATGGGGGGCGCGGATCGCGCGGCTGCTGCGGGCACTGCTGGCCAGCCTGAGGCGGCTGATGCCGCAGATCCGCCGGCTCGGCGACCTCATCGACAAGCTCAAGCAGGCGCTCGGACGGCTTCGGCAGAAGGGCACCAACCCTGACGGCCTCAGCAGGGTTCGCGGCAGAGGGACTGGCCCACGAATGCCCATGAACCTGGAAGCGGTAAAGAGCATCGCCGCCAAGTACGGGATCGAAATCTCCGATCTCCACGTCACCGTCAACAACCGCGTCTCCGGCGTCTGCGGCCTGACCAAGCCCGACGGGTCAGTCATGCTGTGCCGAGAAGCCTTCCGCAGCGAAGAGGACCTGGCCCGTACGCTTGAACACGAGCGATTCCACGTCGCCGAGCTTCGCCAGGGTCATCCCTATCCGGCCAGCCGGCACGAGATCGACGCATTCGAGGACCGGGCCTACGGGCACGAAGAACAGTGGTGGAGGAACCACCCGGTCAGGCCGGAAGGAGGCCGCTGATGGCCACGTTCGATGAATGGCTCACGGCGTACGACATCGTCTACCGTGAGTTGCCGGCGACATCGAGTCTCGCCTGCCCGAACTGCGGTCACCGAACCCTACGAATCATCTTCACCGCACCGCCCGCCGCCGAGCACGGCTACGTCTCGTTCTGGTGCGACACCTGCCTGGAGGGGATCTACATCTCCCGGGCTCCCATCCCAGCCGGAGTCACCGCACGGTCAACGGACGAACCGACCGAGGAGCGCAACCGCGGCATCCCCGACTACCGCCTCGCCACCTAACGCCACCAATACTGCTCAGGATGCCGCAGCAGTTCGGGCAATCCCGCCTACGATGGTGGCCCGCTACGTTGATTTCCGGCTATGCCCGCACTGTTGAAGCAAGCCTCGACGCGGTGCCACTCGGTCAACAGATCGCCGAAGAAGGCGGCGTAAACGTGCTCGCATCCAGGAGCCGGGTGGGAACTCAACGATGGGCAGCAGAACCGCAACCGCCGGTTGTCAAGAGCGGCGGCTCCTGCGAGGTCTTCGAACCGCGAGCGTGGGGGCATCAATGAAAACGGTGGGATTCTTCCGAGAACTAGATCCTAACCCAACCGAGCTCTACAGGGAGAGTATCCACGCTCACCTGAGCTCGAAGCCGCTTTCCGACGCCACCCAGGTCGAAGGTTATCTACGCTCTGGGCATGGTCTCATCGATGTCATGGGCGCGGAAATCGACGTCCTTGGCAGCGGCCGACACCTGATCGGGGGCGCGTCGGTGCTGACAGACGGCGAATGGTTGTGGCGCGACGACCTGCGCTTCTATCTCGCCACGCACCACGTGCACCTGCCCCAGGACTTCCTGGAGACAGCGCACGGCAACGATTACCGCGTGCCAGATCTCCGAGAGGACCAGCTTCGACTGGCAGGAGAGGAAGCGATGCGAATCCTCGGGTACCAGTGAATGGAACGACCCTGACTGGTCGGCCATGCTGCGGTGCCACCAGCGCCGGAGCCAGGCAGCGAACTATTACGATGCTCCCATGAACTCAGAGGCGGTTGGCGGGTAGATGCCCCCTGTCGTGACGCTCGATGACCTGACGGCAATGATGGCCGCAGACGACAACCACCGGTACGAAATCAGCCCCGACGGAGTTCTCTCGACCAAGCCGCCGCCGGGATACAACCACGCCATCATCGCGACCCGGCTCATGGTGTGGCTCGCCCAAGGCGGCGTGCCGGCGGATCACATTGCTCAAGCTGTCGGGCTACGCATCCCGGGCCGGGACGGGGGCGTCGGCGGACGCATCCCTGATCTGATCGTGTGGAGCAAGGCTCAGGCAGACGGCGTCTGGCTGCCGGTGGCCGACGTGCTCCTTGTGGTCGAGATCGTTTCACCAGGCTCCGAGGGCATCGACACGGTCACCAAACGCAGCGAATACGCTGCCGCCGGCATCGGCCAATACTGGGTGGTCGACCAGGATTCAGCACAGACGGTGACAATGAACCGCCTGGAGGACGATCAGTACGTCGCCCGCGCGACCACGCCCCTGGCCTGGCTCCTCAACACCAGCGTGGACGAGCACGGGCTGAGCTGACGCGCCAACATCACCGGCCCTCCTGAGGGGGTCGCCATGTGGGCGGAGACGCCGCGCTCGACGCGGCGAGACTGGTCCGCGGGTGTTCATCGTGGGGAACTAATGGCTGGAATCATCGTTCTACGACCCGGGGTCGATTGGACTGCCACAGGCGGCCTGTTCGACTGGACGCTGGAGTTCGTGATCCCGCGTATCACCGACCGGGAGGCTGCCGAACGTCTGCAAGAGATCGTCGACAACAACCTCAGGTCGCTGTGGATCGAGGACCTATCTGCCCCAGCGCAGCAGGAAATCGTCGACCATTGGAGAGACGGCTTGATTGCCGCCGGCCAGCAGCAGCTACCGGACACTGACCAGAAGGCCACCGTCCTTCGTCGCCTTCAGGAGTTGGTGGAGGCGACATACACCGCAGGGTTCCCCGGACAGGTCAGTTCTTGACCCGAAGCGAGCGAGCCGACAGCGGGCGACGGGTAGGCAAATGGGCTACCCGTGCGCCTATCAACCCAGGGTGAAGCGCCCGTCCGCGTCGGAGCGGAGGCGGCCGCTGGTTACCGCTACGTGCAGGCCGTACCGGAGGAGCTTGTCGATTTTTTCGGTACGTCGCCGGTAGCCGAGCCGTTCCAGGCCGGCGCGCAGCAGCCGCTCCTCGTCCATGGCCGGTACGCCCTGGAGCACGTGCACGAGAGCGTTGGCCACCTCCTCCGGTGGCACCTCCTCGAACGCGCGCTCGTTGCTGGCCTGGGTGACCCGGTACGCGCGGTACGTCTGCGGGTCGACGCCTTCCGGCCAGGCGTACCGGCCCAGGGTCGGGTGGGTGTGGAGCCTGCGGGAGTCGACGAGCGCCAGCACTGCTGTGCGCCGGTCCTCGCGTGTGCGGAGGAACCCGAAGCGGGCGAGGGCCAGCCGGGCGAGCCGGTGCTGCTCGACGGGACCTTCGGCGTCGATGATGTCGCGGAGCGCGTCGCGCATGAGGGCGCGTACGCGCTGGTCGGTGGCGAGCAGGTCGAGGTCGGACTGGTCGCCGAGCGGCGTCGGGGTGTACGGAACGAATGGGCTGACCCTGATGGTGTCGGCGGCCGGCGCGGTGGCGAGTGCGGTGACGGGCGCGGGCACCGCAGCCGGGGGTGGTTCTTCCTCGGTCGCGAGTGGCGGCGGTGACTCGGCGGCTGGCGCCGGGTGGGGCGGCTCGGCGTCTGGTGCCTGGCGTGGTTGCGGCAACTCGACGTCCCCGTGTGGGGGTGCGGCCGTTGACGGCTCGACGGTCGCGGGGGTCTCGGCGCGGGTGACGGCCTCGTCGACCCGGTCGAGCATGGCCGACCGGTCGTGGATCCACGCCGGGAGCCAGAACCGGACCACCTCCGGCCAGCCCATGATCGACCGAAGCAGGGTGGGTGCGGAATCCCGGTCGGCCACCGTCGGCCGGGAACTCCAGTCCGGGCCGTCGAGCATGACAGCGACCTGCCACCGGGGCGAGCCCGGCTTGCGTACGGCGATGTCGACTGTGAAGTCGGAGAGGCCGTGTGACGTGCGGACCTCGTGGCCGCGCTCGCGCAGCGCCGCAGCCACCTCGTCGCGGATGCGGCTGCGCCGCTCGGCGCGGTCGGCGGTCAGGTCGCCCAGGCGGTCCGCGCCGGCGGCGGCGAGTTCGCAGTACGCCCGCAGGTGCTGTGTGCCAAGCGCGGAGGTGCGGGACAGGTCGATGTCCGAGGGATCGAACGACGAGTAGAGGACGACCTGGCGGCGGGCTCGGGTGATGGCCACGTTGAGCCGCCGCTCGCCGCCGGCTTGGCTGAGCGGGCCGAAGTTCAGCGGGAGCTGGCCGGTGTCCGGGTTGGTGGAGAAGGCGAGGGAGAACAGGACGACGTCCCGCTCGTCGCCCTGCACGTTCTCCAGGTTCTTCACGAAAATCGGCTCCGGGACGGCCCCGGAGAGCTGCTCGCGGATGACCGGGTCGGTGCTCTCCTCCAGCAGGTTGAGGATGAGGTCACGTTGCTGGATGTTGAAGGTGACCACGCCGATCGACCGGGTGGCGGTGGCCGGGTCGTGCAGGCGACGGGTGATGTCGGCGAGGATCGCCCGCGCCTCGACCTCGTTGGTCCGTGCGCCGCCCCGGTCGTACTGGCCGTCGACGCGCTGCCAGCTGACGCCCGCGGTGCTGCTGGCGCCGGGCGACGGGAGGCTGGAGAGCTTGTTGTCGTAGTAGTAGCGGTTGGAGAAGGCGATAAGTGACTCGTCGTGGCTGCGGTAGTGCCAGGACAGCCAGCGCTGCGGCAGCCCCGATTCGACGGCCTCGCTGAGGATGCTCTCCAGGTCCTCCGGCACCGGGCCGTCGCCCTCGTCGATCTCGTCGGTGGTGTGGCTGGCCTGCATGATGCTGCTGGGCGGCATCTGCCGGGAGTCGCCGACCACCACCACGGCGCTGCCCCGACCCATCGCGCCGATCGCCTCGGCCACGCGGATCTGCGACGCCTCGTCGAAGATGAGGAGGTCGAAGCGTTGGCTGCCCGGTGCCAGGAAGTTCGCCGCCGACGCGGGGCTGACCAGCACGCACGGGGTCAGTGCGAGCACAGCGTCCGGGTACTGCTCGAACAGCTCCCGGAAGGACCGCCCACCTCGCTTGCGGCGAAGCTCGGCGGCGAAGTCGGCGAAGCGGCCCCGCCGGTCGGTGGGGCTGAAGGGCCGGCGACGGACCAGCACGGCAGGCAACTGCGTTGGCAGCGCGGACCGCAGCTCATTGGCGGCGGCCTCGAACTGGCTGATCTCGTCGTCGTGCAGTTCCGGGTCGAAGTACTGAAGCCCGTTCGTCCGTACCCGCTCGGCGAGGGACGCGGCGGCGACACCCCGGCGGTAGACCTCCTCGGCGACCCCGGCTGGCAACTCGGCGCGGAGCAACTGGTCCCGGAAGTCGGTGAGGCCGGCCGAGGCGAGCACGTCGGCATGGCCCAGGACGGTGGCCCATCGGCGCAGCGGAAACAGCTCCTCGGCCCGCAGTTCGTGCAGCCACACCGCGCCGTCGCGCTGCCAGGCGTCGACCCAGTGCGTGCCGGCCGCCCACAGGGTCAGCTCCGGCCCGGCCGAGCGCAGCACCCCACGCCAGGCCCGCCACCGGGAGGCGACCCGGTCGAGCAGGGCCGCGCCGACCTCGGTGAACCCGCTGTCGAACAGCTCCCAGGCCCGCGGGTGCCGGGCCAGGAGCGTCCGGCCGGTCCGGGTCGCCTCGACCGCCTCCGCGAGGCGTTCCTGCGCATCCGGGTCGGTGGGCTGCCACGCCGGTAGCCGCAGCCCACCAAGCGCCACCGACCGCTCGTGGAGTGCGGCGACCTGCGCCTGGGCGGCGACGAGCCGACCGACTGCCACCTCCACCTGGTCGGCGTCGAGCGTCGCACCGGCGACCAGGTGCACCGCCAGCCGGTCCACGATGGCCTGCCGACGTTTGCGTTTGCCGAACAGCCGCTTCGCCACCTCCTGCGCCTCGGCGTGCCAGGCCGTCAGCTCGGGCCGCGCGAAGACGTCCGCGCGGAAACTCGCCAGCTCACCGGCGAACCCCTGCCGGAAGGCCGCCAGGTCCGCCTGGAGCCGATTGACGCCGTCGTCCCACTGCCGGTCGGCGGCCCGCACTGTGGTCTGCCGGTCCGGCAGCATTCGGCGTACGGCGAGCCACGCCGCCGCCGTCAGTTCGCCGACGGCCTCCGGGGCGGGCAACGTCCGCAACAGATCCATCAGGTACGGGTGGGCGGCGAGGTCGGCCCGCAGGGTTTCCAACTCGGCGGCGATCTCGGTGACGGCGGCGCCGTGCAGCCCGTCGAGGGTGCGGCAGCCACTGAGCGCCCAGGGATGCGCAGCCCGCACCCGGGCCGAGCGTGCCGCCGCCGGGAACTCCCGCAGTGTCGTCTCGACCCGGGCGCGTGCGTCGGCGGGCGCGTGCAGATAGCTCACCGGGATCGGGGCGACCGGACCCTCCCCGTACGCCAAGGTCTGCTCGTAGGCCGACCAGAGCGACATCCCGACGGGGTTGGGGGTGTGCACCTGGACCGGGTACTCGGTCAGCGGGGCGAGGCGCGTGCGGTAGGCCGTCTCCACCGCCGTCCACGTGCCGTCGCCGCCCTGGTCGTGCTGGTCGAGGGCGTCGCGGAGCTGTTGGCGGATGGCGTTGAGGGACTGCTTGCGCCCGTGCAGGTCCAGCGCGAACGGGCCGAGGCCGATCTGCTTGAGCCGGCGCTTCACCACCTCCAGCGCTGCCTGCTTCTCGGCGACGAACAGCACCGACCGGCCGGACGCGACCGCGCGGGCGATCATGTTGGTGATGGTCTGCGACTTGCCGGTGCCGGGCGGGCCCTCCAGGACGAACGAGTGGCCACGCTCGGCGCGCACGATGGCCTGCATCTGTGAGCCGTCGGCGGGGATCGGCAGGTGCAGGTCCGCCTCGTCGACAAGCACCTCGGCGTCGTCCGGGCGGGCCGGGTCGTCGAACGTGGCGCCGGACGACTCGACAAGGTGCCGCACCACCGGGTTCTCCATGAACCGGGACCAGTGGTCGGTGAGGTCCCGCCACATCTGGAACGTGGAGAACTGCAACAGCCGCAGGCTTGCCGTCTCGTCGATGCGGTAGTTGAGCCGGTTGTCGACGAGGCCGGTGTTGATCGCAGCCAGGGTCTTGGCGATGTCGATGCCGTTCTCGTCGAGGACCGGTTGCTCCAACTCCGGGATCCGAACGCTGTGCTTGACCCGCAGCCACTCGACAAGGCAGTGGTTGGGGATGGCGACCTCGGTGCCGTCGATGACCATCGCGTACGGGCGGCGGCCGCTGCCGCCCTCGATACGCACCGGCAGCAGGAACAGCGGCGCGTACGCCTCAGCCCCGGTGCTCTTTGTGTGCACGAGCGTGCCGATGGTCAGGTAGAGGTAGTTGCTGCCGGTCTCCTGCTCCATCGTGCGCGCCTCGCGCTGCAGCGTGCGCATCACCGTCTTGTAGCGCGCTTCGGTGACCCCGCCGTACACCCGCCGGTCGGTGCGCAGCTCCTTGGTCAGGATCTCCGCGTCGAGTTCCTGCGCCCGGCGCGCCCCGGCCAACTCCTGGACCCGGCTGATGTCGTCCTGGGGAATGATCTGCACCTGTTTGCCGTCGTGGATCAGGTCGTCCAGCAGCGGCAACGCGCCCGCCGGCACGTGCAGGTCCAGGCCACGACCCCGCTTGGGCAGGTTGAGTAGCGGGTTGCGCAGACTCAGGTCGAGCAGTGACTTCTTCCACTGCTGGATGCGGGCCGGCGAGCCGTCGGACTGCTGCGCCACCTCGTCGCCGTCGTCGGCGAGCTGCCGCAGCTTCGCCGCCGCGACGCCAGGTGGAAGGTCGAGGGACGCGCTGATCTTCGGTGTCGCCTCGGCGGCCGCCGGGGCGGGCGTCGCCAGTTCGTCGGCCGACGGCAACGGCCGGATCCCCGAACGGTGCGCCAGGTGTACGTCGACGACGCCGTGCAGGAGGTGGCTCTCGACCCGGAAGTGGCCCAACCCGGCCCGTACCGCCTCGGTGAACGTCGCGGTCTGGTCGCCCGGTCCGACACGGGTCAGCTCCACCGGCACCGCCCGGCCGGAGTCGACCATCGAGATCAGCAGGTTGCTCTCGGTCACCGCAGTCGAGCCCAGCCGTTCCTCCTCCAGCAGGAAGCCGCCGAAGGCGTGGCCCTTGGTAATGAAGATGAGCGGGCGCAGCCCCGCCGCCTCCAGGCACGCGGCGTACGTGACCGACAGGTCGAGGCAGTTGCCCATCCGCCCGTCCAGCACCGCGGCGGTCGTACGGACCTTCTGCCCGCTGTTCTCGAACGATGCCGGCACGATCTGGTAGCTGATCTCCAACTGCCGCAGCGCCTCGTACACGGCGGCGGCGATCAGCGACGCCCGCTCCGCGCCGTCCTGGTAGCCCTGTAACGAGCCGGAGCCCGTCCGTGCCAGCAGGATCTGCGCGGCAGCGCGCAGGACCGCGTCCACCGCACGGGTGTTCGGCTGCACGAAGGCCGCCAGAGTGTCGTACAGGGCGGGGCTGTTGAACCACTCGTTGTGCGCCAACACCTTTGATGGAGCAACGAGCGTCAGCGCGTTGTCGGCCGCCTCGACGGTGAGGCTGTAGTCGACAGGGAACGCCTCACCAGTGCGGTAGAGCAGGCCACGGTCGGGCGTGAAGTCCCGGAAGTCGTCCCAACTCGTGCTCGCACCGGGCCGCAGAGGTGTGGTGACCGTACGGGACCACGGCTCGGTCAACGCGCCGTCCGGGCCGCGCAACTCCAGCGTCAGCGTCACGTCGGTCAACGGCACCGGGCTGCGGTTGGTGAGCGTGAGGTGCCGGACCAACGGCACGCGGTTGTGCACCAGGGCGGCGTTGATCGCCGGCTGCACGAGCAGCCCGACGGCGAGCTGGTCGTCGTCGGCGGTGAACTGCGCGAACACGCTGTCGGACATGGGCGATTCTCCAGGTGGCGAGACCAGCGACGGCCAGCCTAGCGGTCACCCGCCACGGCCGAACTGGCCCACGGGCTTCTATCGACCTCCTCCACGCGACGGTCGTTGATCAAGCTCGAAGCCTGGCACCGACGTCGATGCAGGCTCTAGGCTTCCGCCATGCTGATCATCGAAGGCGCGGGCCGGTGGACCGCACCCGCCGGGGCTGCCAACGACTGGGTCGAACACCTGAGTGTGCCGGACCTGTCGGTGGGAACGTACTGCATCCCGGCGGGCGGTCTCGACGATCAGAGCCCGCACACCGAGGACGAGATCTACGTGGTCACCGCCGGTCGCGCCCGGATCGTGACGCCCGACGGCACGGCCGACGTTGGCCCGGGGTCGGTGATCTTCGTGCCGGCTGGCGAGGAGCACCGTTTCGACGAGGTGACCGAGGACCTGGCGTTGCTTGTGGTGTTCGGCCCGGCATACGGCTCGCGCGCTGCGGGCCGGCGAGCCGAGTAGGGCGGTCGAGGTCGTCAGCAGCTCATACCCTGGCACCGGCCTCGACACTGGCTCTACTAGCGCGCCCACTCCGGCGGGGGCACCACGGCGAGCTGCGGTTCCCCGGGGATCGGCTCCAGCGCGTACACGATCCGCAGGTCGCCGTCGGCGGCCGCGTCCTCGTCGGTCATGACCCGTCCGCTGCTTCCGTCGGAGCTGACAAGCAGCCACCGGTCGGGATAGACGCTGCCGTCGTCCACAAGTGCCCGCACCCCGAAGGTACGCGCCAGGCTGATGGCGAGATCCCGCTCGTTGCGGCCGGTGGCGTCGGCGAGTTCGGTGTCGCCGGTGAGGATCCAGCCGAACTCCTCGTCCTCGTCGGGCGGGGTGAACATGGCCACCGGCCGGGGGTCGTCCACCGCCCGGTCCTCGATCCGACCGACGTACACGGCCTCGGGGGCGATGCCGTAGTCCTGTTGCAGGTGCCGGCGCAGCGCGCCGGCGGGCAACTCGGCCTCGAAGTGGATCTGGTACTGCACCTCTACCCCCGGTAGCTCTTGTGATGGCGGAACACGTCGAGCGCGCGCTCCTGCGCGGCCTCGGTCAGGAACGGGTTCCGGGCCATTGCCGCCTTGGCCTTCTCGATGTCGCCACCAGCGGCAATGTACTCCTTGAGCGCGCCGTACTCGGCTCGGCTGAGCTGTTCGAGTCCCGGCCCCGCTTCGGGAAAGACAGTGCCGCTCGGCTCCACGGCGTACGTGCGGCCGTTCACCTCGTACCGTTGGCGGTCCGGATCCCACTTCGCGCGGCCCGCGGCGATGTCGTCGAGGTCCTTGGCCACGTCGGTCCCGGGCAGAACCACGGTGTTGACCTCTTTGCTGGGGTTCTTGGGGCGGATGCTGTCGAGGTTGTGTCGCGAGTTCGGCGGCTTGAGCGGAATCTTGCCGGCCGGGCCGGGGACAGCCCGTCGGGCGGCGTCGGCGGCGTCGTCGGCAGCCTTCGGCCCCACCTCCTTGGCCTCGCGCATCGCTGCCGACGCTGCCTTCGCGATGATTCCGGAGGCGGCGTCGTCTGCGCCCTTGCGGCCACGCCTACCCAAGGATCGCCTCCAGTGCCTGGCCGATCAGGAAGTCGATGGCGATGTCGACCAACTTCTTGAAGACCGGAATCTCCAACAGGGACGCACCGAACGTCGGGGCCGCCGTGGCGATGGCCTGCGCGATCGAGATGGCCAGCAGGGTGAGCTGCACAATGACGTTGATCTTCAGGGCGAGGACGACGAGCGCGCAGACCAGCAGGGCGGCGCCCACGGCGCGCGCACCGAAGCCGATGTCCTGGAGTACGGCGGCGGCGGAGTCGGAGTCCGACCACTGGCCGCGGAAGGCTTCCAGCGCGCTGCCGTCGTTGCCGGCGAGCAGCGCGACGGCGGCGGTCGCGTCGGTCGCTGCGGCATCCGCCTCGGCGCCGAACGCGATCCACGCCTGAGCCAGCTCGAAGAGCCGTTCCTCGTCGCTCTCCGGCCACACATAGCCGAGTTCGTTCAGCAGTCCAGACAGCTCGCCGGGGATCTGAATGCCCATCGGCTTCAGTTGAACCTGTCGAAGAGGGCAGCGTTACGCGACTCGACCTCGTCGTACGCCGTACCCATCTTGGCGAGCCCGTCGCCGAAACCGGCGAAGGCCGCGACCACCGACGTGATCGACTGCTCGGCGATCTGCTGGGCCGCCTGGTAGGACGCGCCGATCAGCCCACCCACGTCGTCACCGCCGAAAATGTCGCCCATGCCGTCCGCTGTCGCACGCAGCCGCTGCCACTGCTGCTCAAGGCGCTCACCCGCCCGCTGCACGCCGCCGGCCGCCAGCCGCAACTGCTCCGCGTCGACATCCAGGGGCCTCACCGTCGTGGTGTCCGCAGCAGTGCGACGACGTCCTGGAGTGCCTCGTTCATCTGGGCCATCTGTCGCAACGAACGATCCTGCACCTCCTGGAGCCCTCCGGCCAGGCTGTCGAGTTCCACGGTCGGAAGCTCGGGCTGGGGACTGCCGAGGTCGTCGAGCGCCGCGTTGACCGCCGCCCTGACGTGCTCCATCAGATCCTGCGCCGGCAACCGCATCAGCCTCGGGTCGACAGTCAGCTCGTCGACGCGCCCACCGCGAACCGCCGCCCGGACCCTGCCGTCGAGCGCCTCGCCGTGACCGACAGGCTGCTCCTCGTCGGCCGGCGTCTCGCCCGGCACACGGGAACGCGCCGCCTCCAGGGCCTGTCGCGTCTCGCTGAGCAGAGCGTCCAGACCGGTCAGGTGAGCATCGTTCGGCACAGCACCGAAAAATACCAGTCGAACACCATCCGTGATGACCCGCCGAAGCGCCCCATGGACGCTGACCTAGCGTTGCGCCGAACCGATCCGGTCACCGGCGCAGGCGGCGCGAGCACTCACCGTCGTGCCCGTCGCGCAGGAGGCAACGTCGACCGCCCGGCAGACGTAGATCGCAGAACACCCGGTGGCGCAGGAACTGCGCGTCCTCTTCGGAGACAGTGGTCTCCCCCGGGTCCGCCATCGGCAGTACAAGCATCCAGCGACCGACCACCCGGGCCAGGCGCTGCGCAGCGGGCAGGTCGGCAGCGATCACGGGCACGTGGATGACGTACCGCTGGCTCATCGGTTGTGGTCCCGGTCGTTGCGGGCGCGGGCCTGCTCGGTCTGCCAGCGACGCAGCGCGTGCTTGATCCGGACGGTTTCGAGGCGACTCTCGGCGAGAGCGGCGTATACGGCGGCCATGTCGACGGCGACCCGGTCGAGGAAGGCGTACACGTCGTCGGGGTTCAGACCGCGACGTCCGAGCCCGGTCGGCGCGAAGCGGCGCTCACGCACCTGCCACGGCAGCAGACTGGTGTACGCGCCGGAGCGGTACGTCGTACCACCGCTCGCCGGCTCTGGTCGCTGGTTTCTGGCGCTCATGTCTGCCTGCCTTCCCGGTGTGCAGGGCGAAGGTGTTCGGGGAAGCGCGGCGGCCGTTCGGGGGGACCAAACAGCCGCCGCGCTGTGATCAGCCTGCGACACTCCGCAGTAGAAATGCAACGTTCCATGCCGCGATTTCGCTGTTATGCATTGACTTTCTTTGCTGAAACCCGTAGGAGTTGCAGGAGCAGGTCACGCAGTGTTGCGTGTTGGAACCAGGGAGTGTGCGGATGCCCGAGGACATCGGATCGACAGTGCCGCGCCGGCAACTCGGCCGGCTGCTGCGGCAGTTCCGCAACGAGGCTGGGGTGACACTCGACGCCGCTGCCGAAGCCCTCGAATACAGCCGACAGAAGATCTGGCGCCTCGAATGCGGCCAAGGCTCGGTCCGGGTGCTTGACGTCAAGGCGATGTGCGAGCTGTACGGGGTGTCGCCCGAGATGACCGACGCGATGCGCGGGCTCGCCGCCGAGACGAAGTCGAAGGGCTGGTGGCACGCGTACGGCGACGCGGTGCCGACCTGGTTCGAGCTGTACGTGGGGCTGGAATCCGCCGCCTCCCGGCTCAGAGGCTTCGACGAGTCCCTGATCCCTGGCATCCTGCAGACCAAGGGTTATGCCGACTCGCTGTTCCGGCTTGGCCGGATGCTCAGTGACGAGGAGCGGGAGCTCGCCGTCCAGGTGAGGATCCAGCGGCAAGCACTCCTCACCCGGCGGCTCCCGGCGGCGCCACGGCTGGAGTCGGTGCTGTCCGAAGCTGTACTTCGACGAACGGTCGGTGGCCCGAGCGTCATGACCGCTCAACTCGACCGTCTGGTCGAACTATCGGAGGCACCGAACGTGTCCGTACGAGTGCTGCCATTGGCGGCGGGACCACAGCCCGGCGCGGTCGCTGGCACCTTCATGATCCTCGACTTCCCCGCGACCAAAGGCGGTAGAACGGCCCCGGAACCGTCGGTCATCTACAGCGAGTCGCTGACCGGTGCGCTCTACCTCGACAAGCCCGAAGAGTTGGCCGCTTACGAGCGGGTCTGGAGAGGGCTGGATGCAATGGCCCTCGGCGAGGCAGAATCGAAAGACATGATCAAGAGGATTTCCGGGGAGATGCGGCATGACTGACTTGGCCGGCGCCGTCTGGCGCAAGAGCACCCGCAGCGGCGACAACGGCGGCGCGTGTGTCGAGGTCGCTACCACCCTCCCCGATGTGGTCGCTGTCCGCGATTCGAAGAACATCGAAGGGCCGACACTCCGCTTCGATCGATCCACCTGGCAAATGTTCACAGCGGCGGTCAAGTCTGCCGCTCGCCCCGGCATCTGAGGGCAACATCCGCGCTCCTGGCGCGCTACCTGCCGAGGTGCGGGGCCTGCGATGCTTCAGGTCATGGATGAATTGACGAGTCGCGTCCGGGCGTTCGCAGAAGAGCGGGACTGGCAGCAGTTCCACACGCCCAAGAACCTGGCCATGGCCCTCGCGGGCGAGGTGGGCGAACTGATTGCCGAATTCCAGTGGCTGACACCTGAGCAGTCCGCGGTTGTTATGTCCGACCCGAACGCCGGTAGCCGGGTGAAAGCCGAGATGGGCGACGTGATGATCTACCTGACCCGGCTGGCCGATGTGCTCGGCGTCGATCTGATAGAGGCGGCCCTGACCAAGCTGGAGGATTCAGCCCGCCGCTACCCGGTGGACCAGGCTCACGGTTCGGCGGTAAAGCGATAGGAAGGGCCAATGTCGGCATGGCGTTGAGTTGATCTCTTCGCTACAGTCCTTGCCGTAGAAGCGCGTCACGACGGGCTTCCGGTGATTACCGGACACGCCCCCATGCGCACGATCACTTCGTGCTGCCCGGGGGCAAGTGTTGTCAGCGTTCCGTACGTCCGCCGATGGTCTGCTGCGCCTGGTTGGCAGCGGCGTTCTTGAAGACCGGATCGTGGAGCAGATCGGTCGGAACGTGAGCCCGGCAGAACGCCGCGCGTGGTCGCGCAGCCTCGGGGTGCTGGGGCAGGATCTCGCTGACGCCGGTCTGGGCCAGGTCGAGATGCTGGTCGAATACCAGCTTCCACTGACCAGCAAGCGGGTCGACGTGGTGCTCGCCGGCGTCGACCCGCGAACGGCCGAGGACTCCTACGTCGTCGTGGAGTTGAAGCAGTGGTCCTACGCCGAGACGTACGACGGCGCTGAGAACCTTGTGGCAGTGGAGCACGCGCGAGGCCCGAGACTGCATCCGGGCGTCCAGGTCGAGGGTTACTGCGAGTACCTCACCGACTTTCTCGGAATTCTCGCCGAGCACCGGAATCCGGTGCGTGGCGTGGCGTACCTGCACAACGCCGTCGATCGCGACATCAGCGACCTGTTCGACCGCCCGGCGACCGAGCAGAGTCGGATCTTCACAAAGCAGCGGCGGGGTCAGTTCCTCGATTACCTGCGCACCCATCTCGCCCCGAGGTCAGGCGCTAACGCCGCCGACCGTTTTCTCACCAGCACCGTCCGGCCGAGCCGGCACCTCCTGAGGTACGCCGCGCAGGAGCTGAAGGATCGATCGCATTTCACATTGCTGGACGATCAACGCGTGGCGTACGAGTTGGTTCTGCACGCTGTCGAGCGTGCCCGATCGGCGGATCGCAAATCGGTAGTGGTCGTCTCCGGTGGGCCCGGTAGCGGCAAGAGCGTGATCGCGCTGTCGGTGCTGGGCGAGTTGGCACGCCAGAACCGTTCCGTTATGCACGCAACGGGCTCGCGGTCGTTCACACAGACCTTGCGACGATACGCTGGCAAGGGCTCGACCCGATTGAAGAACCTGTTCGGCTACTTCAACAGCTTCATGTCCGCCGAGCGTAACGGTCTGGACGTGCTGATCTGCGACGAAGCGCACCGCATCCGGGAGACCTCTGTCAACCGGTACACCCCGAAAGCGAAGCGCGACAAAGCTCGTCCGCAGATCGACGAACTCATCGCCGTCGCCCGGGTTCCGGTCTTTCTGCTCGATGAGCACCAGGTGGTGAAGCCCGGCGAGCTGGGCAACGTCGACGTCATCTCGTCGTACGCGAAGCAGCTCAACCTTGATGTCGAGGTGGTGTCGCTGCACAGCCAGTTCCGCTGCGGCGGCAGCGAAGCGTACGAGCGATGGGTTGTTGACCTGCTCGGCCTCGACGGCGGCGAGCCGACGATCTGGACCGGCGACGGGAGGGTCGACCTGGGTCTCGCGGAGTCGCCCGAGGAGTTGGAAGCCTTCCTCGCCGGAAAGCAGGCGGCCGGCGTGACGGCGCGGATGTCCGCCGGGTACTGCTGGCCCTGGAGCGATCCACGCCCGGACGACACCCTGGTACCGGACGTGCAGGTCGGCGGCTGGTCTCGGCCTTGGAACGTCAAGAGCGACCGCAGCGTCGGGGAAGCACCAGGCAGCGCGTTCTGGGCCACTGACCCGAACGGCTTCGGCCAGGTGGGCTGCGTCTACACCGCGCAGGGCTTTGAGTACGACTGGTCGGGCGTCATCATGGGACCGGACCTCGTGGCTCGGGAGGGACGCCTGGTGGCGCGACGCGAGGAGTCGAAGGACCCGGCGTTTCGGAGTCGTAAGTCGGTCAGCGACGCCGAAGCGGACCTGCTGATCCGCAACACCTACAAGGTCCTGTTGACCCGCGGAATGCAGGGCACGATCGTCTACTCCACTGATCCCGAGACACGGGAGTACCTCGCCTCACTGGTCAAGGTGGTCCGTCCGGTCGAGACGGTCTACGAGGCGACCGGCGACCTCAGCTGATCTCCCCGGCTGTGCTCACGGGATGGCCGGGATCCCCCGCCACGGCGTCGAAGTTGCGCATGGTGGAACTGTCGTAGCCAGTGGCAGTGCTGTTCGGCCGGCGGTACAAGGGATATCGCCTTGTCTTACCAGCCTGGATACGGATCTGACCGCCCGCAGCCGCCGATCTCGGCGCACTAGACCTGTTCAGCCACTAGCGTCTGGACACTTTGCGGCATGAGGTGTCGCTCCGGTTGACCCGGGGTGACCGCATTGACACATATTGTTTGCTCCCGTTGCCGATCATGAAGGATGTGGGATGGCGCCTGAGGCCGACGGATCCGAGAACGAACTCTCCGTACCAGCTGATCACGGCCCCGATGCCACTGTGCCGCATGGCGAGGACCCGGTGATCAGCCTGGTCGAGATCGAGCCGGGCGTGGCCGTACTCTTCGCCGACCAGCCGCCCGTCGGCTTGGACCTGATCCCTTTCGAGATGATGAGCGCCCAAGCTAGCCGACGCCTGACCGACAATCTCGCGATGGCCTCCGGCATCGCCAATCTGGCGGCACAGGGTGCTCAGGGTCTGACCACCGTGCAAGGGCTGGTGCGTCTGGCACCCGAGACTCTGCAGGCACTCAAGACCGCGCAACCGATGGCGTCGGGCGGCTGGAACCTGGGGTCACTCGTCACGAGCAACGGAAAGATCGCCGCCTCCGTGCGCTGGGCGCCCGTGACAGGGGCGCAGACCGCATCCATACTCTCCGCCCTCGGGCCGGCCGCCGCGCTCCTGGCCCTACAGGTGCAGTTGGCGTCGATCTCGCGTCGTATCGACGAGAACGTCCAACTCACCCGTGACGTTCTCCAAGCGCTGCACGAGGATCAGTGGACGACACTTCTCGGCCTGCACGAGACGACGATGCGTGCGGTACGAGAGTCCCAGGCGGCGGGCACTGTCAACGACCACATCTTCGCCTCCATCGCCACCAGGGACGCAGATCTCCGCAAACAGCGGCTCCTCTTCCGGTCCCTCGTCCGCGGGCACATCAAGGCACTCGACACCGACGGGCAGAGCCGTCGCGCCCACATCCAGAAGAACATCGAGCAGATTCTCGCCGACACGCACGGCATGCTCATGGCGGAGTGGTCCTGGTATCGCTCTCAGGTGCTGCGCGCCGGTCACATCAGCCGCGACGAGGCGAACGCTGCCGAAAACGAGCGACTTCTGGCCGAGTTGGTCGCTGACACTCAGCGCGAGCACACCTCAGCCATGGACGAGGTGTCGAATCTTCTCGCCGACCTCGAACGTCAGTGTCGCTTGATCGCCGAACTCCCGGCTGAACGCAGTCTGCCGTTCACGGCCAAGCGTCAGAGCATCCGCGACAGCGTCCGCATGGCTGAGGCGTTGGCCGAGCGGGTAGCGGCCCTCCGCAACCGTGCTCACACGCAACCTGCACCACTGGATCCGCCAGTCACGGTGTTCAGTGATGCTGTGCCGGACGAACTGCTGCGGATCCTCCGTTGGATCGTGCCCGGCGGGGAGCCCTTGCTGGCCATCGCCGATGTCAACCTCGACCGCCTCGTCGGCGAGGACGCCTACCTTGGAGTGACACCCGAGCGCTTCTTCATCTCCGCGCAGAATGCCGTGCGCAAGCAGGGCACGATCGAGCGCGAGTTCCCGCTCTCGGAGATTCGCTACGTACGGTTCCGCGAGCGCGACAAGCGCGGCCCCGTTCTGGACGTCATCACCACGGACGAGAACATCAGGCTCACCTTCGACGACTGGGCGGGCAAGGGGAAAGGGCTGGACGACGCCCAGCGTCTCGGCAATCTCCTGGCCGCAGCGATGGATCTGCCCGAAAGCGAGCGGCGTACCGACCCTCTGCTGATCGGTGATTCCCCGACGAGGGAGGCCATCGCCGCTAGCTGATCGATCCTTCGCCGGAACGTGCGGCTCGTGCCGGTAAGGTCCAGGCACGGGCGACGAAAGGCGGACCAACCATGGCGATTCCCCATCTGACGGCTGGTGACGGCACGTCGTTGCCGGCGATCGGACTCGGCACGTACCAGCTGAACGGCTCGGCGGGGGTCGACGCGATCGGTCAGGCGATCCGGGCGGGCTACCGGTTGATCGACTCGGCGGTGAACTACGAGAACGAGGGTGCGGTGGGCCGGGCCGCCCGTTCGGTGGGCGACGTGCGGGACGAGTTGGTCGTCACCTCGAAACTGCCGGGGCGGCACCACCGCTTCGACGAGGCGCTGACCACCATCGAGGAGAGTGTGTTCCGCACCGGCCTCGACCGGATCGACCTGTATCTCATCCACTGGCCCAACCCGAAGGTCGACCTGTACGTGCAGGCGTGGCGGGTACTGATCGAAGCCCGCGAGCGTGGCCTGGTCCGGCACATCGGTCTGTCCAACTTCCTGCCCGAGCACATCGACCGCCTGGTGGCCGAGACCGGAGTCGCCCCGCTGGTCAACCAGATCGAGGTGCATCCGTACTTCCCGCAGCAGCAGGCGATCGACTATCACCTGGCGCAGGGGATCCTCGTGCAGGCGTGGAGCCCGCTGGGCCATGGCAACGACGTGCAGCAGCACCCGACGGTCGTGGACATCGCGTCCGCACACGGCATCAGCCCGGCGCAGGCCATTCTCGCCTGGCACCTGGCCCGCCAGGTGATCCCGCTGCCCAAGGCCGCCTCCCCGCAGCGGCAGGCGGAGAACCTGGACGTCTTCGGCATCAAGCTCAGCGACGCGGAGGTCGAGGCCATCACGGCGCTGGGCCGCCCTGACGGGCGTCTCGCTGACCAGGACCCGGCGGTGTACGAGGAGTTCTGAGCGAAACGCCGCCGCGCCATCGTGCGATTGGCCGATGAGGTGCGGCTCGGCAATTACCGAATGTGATGTCTGGGTGGGGCGGATGCCATGAGGAGCGTGATGACTGGGAGGTATCAATATTCCTCTGAGTCATCACGCTCGTTGGCAGGACCGCCGCCAGCCGAGAGAACCCACCCGACGATCACGACCCGGTCGACGCGCGCGGGGCGAGGCGCACCGCGCAGGGCGACGCGCGACGCGCACGGGCCGACGCGCGACGCGCACGGGCCGACGCGCGACGCGCACGGGCCGACGGGCGACGGGCGACGCGCGCGCTTGGGCGTAACGGGTGATCTGCCGGCGGTCCGGGGCACCCCGACGTAGCGTGAAGCCGTGTCGACGAAAGATGTACTCACCAGGGCTGACCTCGCCGAACTTCGCCGAACTGCGCTCGGCACGGCCAACCCGCTCGGTGTCGCCGCCGACATCGCCGAGGCGGTGCAGCAGGGCAGGCTGGAGGATCCGGACGACGCCGGGGACGCGCTGACGCTCGCCGCCGAGATCGCGGAGATCCGGGCGAGGCCGGATGCCGCCCTGCGGTACGCGGACAGCGCCCTGGCGGCGTACCCGTCTGGTGATGATCCCCGGGCCGGCTTCGCCCGGGCGCTGCGGGCACGGGCCCTGTTGCAGGCCGGCGGCCGGGACGACGAGGCGATGGCGGAGCTGACCGCGCTGCGCCCGTTGCTGCTCGTACAACCCGATGCCCCCGCGTACGTGAGTGCGGCGTTGGACGCCGCCGGCCGTTCGGCGATCGCCGAAAGGTGGCTGAGCGAGGCGGTCGACACTCTGCTCGGCGAGCGGGCGACCGCCGCCGGTGCGTCGGCGCAGGCGATCACCGCCGTCGAGCCTGCGGTGGAGGTGGGGCCGCCCGAGTCGCCCGGGGTCCTGTTCTTCCTGTTGCAGCAGCGCCACCGGGTCCGCCGGAATCTCAACCTGCCGCACGACCGGCACGACGATCTGGCGGACCGTGTGGAGGCTCAGCTCGTCCGCCGGGCGGGGGAACGGGGCGGCGGTGAACCGGATCTGATCTTCTGGCCCCGGGCCGAGTTCGACCGGCTGCTCTCCACACACGCGGAGCTGACCGAGGTGTACGGGCCGGACTGGGACGCACACCGGGCGCGGCTGGAGAAGGAGCTGGTGCGGCTTGCCGACGCCGGCCAGGTCGGGCTGGTGGTGCTCAGAGCGACTGTCGACGGGCTGGACGGCTTCGCCGGCCGGAAGGACAGCGGCCCGGCCGACGGGGAGGTCCGAGCCGGCTACGCGCGGGAGTTGGCGGCCCGGCCGGCGGCGCGGATCCCCTGGCCGCCGGAGCGCAACGACGCCTGCTGGTGCGGTTCGGGCCTCAAGTACAAGAAGGACTGCCTGCCGCGGTCCCGCGGCTGAGCGCGCGGGCTACCTCCCGGTGTGTCGCTGGTAGTGGCGGGCGACGCGGGCCCGGTTGCCGCAGGAGGGCTTGCACCACTCCTGACGCGGGTGGTCCTTGACGAAGTAGCGCACGCAGCGGGGCGCGGGGCAGGCGCGCAACTGCTCGCGGGTCGCACCGGCGAGGAACTCGATGACGGCCCGGGCCAGCCCTGCCGGGAGGGCCAGCCGGGGCTCTGTCGCCTCGCCGTGCCAGGTCAACACCGGTGTGCCCTCCTGCTCCCAGGTCAGTACGGGCCGGACGGGCACCGTCGCGGCGGCCTGGTTGAGCCGGTCGACAGCCTCCGACGGGGAGAGCAGCGAGGTGGAGTCGGCTCGGCTCGGCGGGCCCGGTCGGACGGCGACGGCGAACAGGGTACGGGCGGCGCGGCGCACCGCGACCACGTCGAGGCGGGCCCGCTCGTCGACCTCACCGCCGGAGGTGTCGAACCCGGCGACGTACTCGCACAGTGGTTCGGCGTGCTCGCGGAGCCAGGCGGTCAGGCCGGCGACGTCGGCGAGGTCGTCGGCGACGCCGCCGTTGCCGTCGTGCCGGATCGTGCTGACCAGGGCGAGCGCGAGCTGTGCGGACATCGTGGCCTCTCCCGTACGCGGCTTGTGTGGCCGGTGTCGCCAAGTGTAGCGTCCCTAATGGTTGACGCATTCTTAATGCATTAGGGGGCAGTCGTGTTGGTCATCGCGCACCTCAGTGACACCCACCTCGACGGGCACCCCCGATCGGCCGAGCGGGCCGTCCGGGTCATGGACCACCTGCACGCCCTGCCGCGACCGGTCGACGCGATCCTGATCACCGGGGACATCGCCGATCACGGGGAGGTGTCCGAGTACGAGACCGCCGCGAGACTCTTCGACTCTCCCCTGCCGGTCCTGATGTGCCCCGGCAACCACGACGTGCGTGCCGCGTACCGCAAGGGTCTGCTCGGGGACGACGGCGGCGGCACCGGCCCGATCAACGCCCGGCACGACGTGGCCGGCGCGGTGTTCCTCCTGGCCGACTCGTCCGTGCCCGGCGAGGACCACGGCCACCTGGACGACGAGACTCTGGCATGGCTCGCCGACGAGTTGGCTTCGGTGCCGGCGGGAGCGCCGACGTTCGTCGCCCTGCACCACCCGCCGGTCGTGCTGCACCATCCGGTCATCGACGCGATGCGGTTGCTGCAGGCCGATCCCCTGGCCGCCCTGGTCGCCGCCCACCCGCAGGTCGTCGCCGTGCTGACCGGGCATTTCCACACGGCCGTCGCGAGCACGTTCGCCGACCGTCCACTGCGGATCGCGCCGGGTGTGGTCTCCACACTGCGGATGCCATGGGAGGGCGACCGGTCGCTGACCACCCAGACCCAGCCGCCCGGCGTCGCGTTCCACGTGTACGACGACAGCGGCCTCTTCACCACCCACTACCGGGTGGTGGTCTGAGCGTGCGCGGCGTGGCAGTGCTCGGCTTCCTGGTCGCCGTCGCGCCGATAACCGCCACACCTGGTGCGAGCCTGACGCTTGTCGTCTCGCGGGTCGCCACCGGCGGTCGGCGGCAGGGGTGGTGGGTGATCCTGGGTACGGTCACCGGGCTCTACCTGCACGCCACACTTGCCGCCGTCGGCCTGGCCGCGCTGGTGCTCCGGTCGGCGCAGGCGTTCTGGGTCGTCAAGCTCGTCGGTGCTGCCTACCTGGTCGGGCTCGGGCTGTGGATGCTGTTCTCCGCAGCCCGGCGCTCCCCGTCGACCACGGCACCGCCGGCCCGCACGCGCCGACTGCCGTGGCGGGTGGACCACCCCTACCTCCAGGGGCTGCTGGGCAACGTCCTGAATCCCAAGGCCGCCGCCATCTACCTCACCCTCGCACCGCAGTTCCTCGAACCGGGCCGTCCCGTCCTGGTGCCCATGCTGCTCCTCGCCACGGCGCACTCCGCGCTGCACACCTGTTGGCTGGCCGGGTGGACTGTCGTCTCCGGCGCCGCCGGCCGGCTGCTCCGGACGGCCGCCGTCCGACGGGTGCTGGACCGGCTGACCGGGGTGATCCTGCTCGGCCTCGGCGTACGGGCTGCGGTGACCTGAGGCGATCCTGGGTGACGCGTCCGGCGGGTACCGTTGGCGTCCCTGTCTGGATCATCGAGATCCGTTGTCACCGGAGGAGTCGCCGATGTTCGAGGAGTTCATGGGCCTTCCCGCCCACCCTCTCGTGCTGCACGCCGCTGTCGTGTTCGTGCCGCTGCTGGCCCTCCTCACGGTCGGGTACGCGTTCGTCCCGCCGATCCGCCCGCACACCCGCTGGGTGCTGGGGTTGCTGGCCGTGGGGGCACCGCTGTCCGCGCTGCTGGCGAAGCTCTCCGGTGACGCCTTCTTCGACCGTATGCGGTCGGCCAACCGGGTCACCCCCGAGTTCCTGCCGAAGCTGGAGGCACACCAGGAATTCGGCGACTTCACGCTGTGGGCGAGCATCGGTCTGGCGATCGTGGCGCTGGCGCTGGTCCGGTTCGTCGCGCCGCGAACCGCCGAAGGGAGCGCGGACGCGCGACAGGGCCGGGCGCTCACTGTGGCGTTGCAGGTGTTGTCGCTGGTGGCCGCAGGTGTCGCCGTGTACTACGTGATCCGTACCGGCGACTCTGGCGCGAAGGCGGTCTGGGAGGGTCAGTGATCGGCCCGGACAACGGTGGTGCGGCCCTGTTGGAGCGGGCCGCACCACCGCGTTGACCGTCAGCCCGCGGCGTACGCCCGGATGATGGTCTGGTCGATGCCGCTACCGCTGTCGCCGTCTGCCTTCACCCGCAGCGAGACGGTGCCGGCCCGGGGCAGCTCGGCCCGGTAGGTGTCCCCGCTGCGGGTGACCCGGGCCGTTTTCCAGGTGACGCCGTCGTCGGTGGAGGTCCACACCTGGAACGAGGTCACCTTCTGCGCCTTGACGCCGTGCGCCTGGCGGACGGCGAACTCGGCGGTGCCGCCGGTGGGATGGTTGGCGGTGTCCATCGGCAGCGCGTAGTCGACAGCGAACAGCGGCAACGGCACGCTCCCGGTCCCGTCCGGGCCGGCGGACCGGAACGTCCACGAGGTGGAGACCTTCGTGGAGATCGGCAGGATCAGGCTCGTGTCGACGTCGAGGGTCATCCGGTAGTCGGCGGCCTGCTGCCCGACGGTGATGTCGGCGTACGGCAGGTCCCGCTTCTCGACGAGTGTGCCGTTGCGGTACAGCGACAGGTTGCGCTTCACCCCGATCGCGTTGTTCTGCAGGCAGTCGGCGCGCTGGTGCTGGTCGGTCAACGACACCAGGTCGATGTGCAGGTTGCCCCGGGTTCGTGACGGAGGCGTGGCGCAGGTCCAGCCGTTGTCGGCCGGGTCGTCGTACCAGCCGGAGTGCAGCGGCTGCCGCGCCCAGATCTTCGACTGCCGGCTGCCCGGCTGGTAGCGGCGAGGCGCCTCCTGGGCCGACAGTCCACCGTAGACACCCTCGTCGGCCCAGACGATCTCGGGCGACAGGTAGTCGGTGCGGTACGGCGGCAGGTTGCCCTCGTGGGTCTGGGTCACGCCCAGCCCTTCGACTGTGAAGCCGGTCCGGATCAGCTGGGTGACCATTCCCGGCGAGTCCATCTGGTGGAAGCGCTGGTCGATGCGGGCCAGGCGGGTCTGCTCGGCTCTGCTCACCCGGTAGGCGGGGTCGGCCGGCACGCCATCGGGATACTCGTGCACCAGGTTGTAGCGGTACGGCATGGCCGTGCCCGCGGGCGAGTTGAGGTTGACGGCCGCCCAACCGCGCCGCGACCCGACGCTGGGCTTCGGCAACGGGGAGGTACGGACGCTCGTCGCGGCCCCGTATCCGTTGACCTGACTCCACCAGGCCTGGCCGTTCGGCGCGGTCTGGAGGATGGTGAAGTCGACGCGCGTCGGCGTGGTGGCGACCCCGTCGACAGTCGCCGTCACCGGCTTGGCCCGCGCCGGGTCCAGCGTCACGCTACGTGGGCCCGTCACGTTCAGGTCGGACTCGCCCACGAGCGTCGACTCCAGCACGTCGCTGTCGACGTAGTAGGCGGCGGACGAGCCGAGGATCGCGTACCGGCCGGCGGGCACCCGGACGGTGAAGGTCTCACCGGGTACGCCGCTGGGCCCACCGTAGTAGAGGAGCGGGTCGGTGAGGTTGGCGACCAGGACGTTGATCCAGCTCTCCGCGCCCTCGGAGAGGTCGGGCAGCGGCTTGGTGTGGATCGTCAGGTCGTAGCTGGGCTGCTCGACGTAGAAGCTGACCGGGGTGGTCGACGCCAGTTTGCGTCCGGGGCCGCGGGCGGTGACGGTGGCCAGGTAGAAGCCGGGTCGCGCGGCAAGCGCCGCGCGGTTGATCCGCACTGTCGCGTTGGCGGTGCTGCCGCGCTTGAGCGTCACCCGGCTCGTCGACAGCGACACCGCGCCGCGTGGCACGGCCTGGCCGTCGTGGTTGACGATCGACACGTCGAGGTCGAGGTGGGTCGTCGCCGGGGAGGCGTCGCCGGTCCAGGTCAGCTTCGTCTCGCTGGTACCCGACTGCGGGTACGCGAACGTGCCGAGGTTGACCACCGGCTGGTCGCTGGTCGGGCCGCCGAGGGCGCGGGCCGCGTTGAGCCGGCCGGCTCCGACGGCGTACGGGTCGACGCCGGTCAGCGGGTCGGCCGCACCGACGAGCGCCGCCTTGAGCCGCTCCCCCGTCCAGTCCGGGTGCCGCTGGGCGAGCAGGGCGGCCGCGCCCGCCACGTGCGGGGCGGCCATCGAGGTGCCGGTGCTGCCCTCGTAGAACTTGTCGATCGGGTCCTGGAGGTTGGTGCCGGCCGCGCGGGCGGCCACGATGTCGACACCGGGCGCGACAAGCTCCGGCTTGGCCACGCGGCTGGTGACAAGCGGGCCACGGCTGGAGAAGTCGGCGAGCCGGTCGTCCCGGTCGACAGCGCCGACGGTCAGGGCGCTGGCGGCGGAGCCGGGTGAGGAGATCGCGCCACCGCTGTTGCCGGAGGCGATCACGAACAGCGCCCCGGTCTGCTTGCTCAGCGCGTCGACGGCGAGCGAGAGCGGGTCGCTGCCGTCGTCCGGATAGCTTCCGCCGAGGCTCATGTTGACCACGTCGGCGCGGGCGGCGGCCCACTCCATGCCGGCGATGATGCCGGAGTCCTCGCCGGAGCCGTGGTCGTCGAGGACCTTGCCGATGACCAGGTTGGCGGCCGGCGCGACGCCGCGACGCTGGCCGTTGGAGGCCGCGCCGGTGCCGGCGATCGTCGACGCGACGTGCGTACCGTGGCCGTTGTGGTCGACGGCGTCGCCGCCCTCGGCGGTGAAGTCGGCCCGGTCGACGACGCGGCCGGCCAGGTCGGGGTGGGTGAAGTCGGCTCCGGTGTCGAGCACCGCGACGCGGACGCCCTTGCCGGTGTAGCCGGCCTTCCAGGCATCAGGCGCGGCGATCTGTACCAGGTTGCGGTCGAGGCCGGCGGGCTTGCCGGCGCCGGTCAGCGCGGTGGCGCGGACCTTGCGGTCGAGCCAGACCTTCTTCGCGCCGGCGAGCAGCGAGTTGGTGGCGAGCTTCGCTGTGGTCGGGCTCTTCTTGGGTACGCGGCCGGCGACCGCGCCGATGCTGGGCAGCGCCAGCACGTCGCCGAGCGCGGCCACCCGGGCGGAGGCGGTGGCGGGCTGCACGATGAGCGGCAGTTCCGTGGTGTTCTGGTCGTCGTACCCGTCGGCGATCAGCACTGTGACGTCGAAGAGGTCGGGGTCGAGGACCGGGCCGACCTGGGACGCGACGCGGGCGGGGATGACGTGCAGGTGGCCGTCCGGTCCGCAGGTCTGGTGGATGACCGAGTTGGGGTCGGCGGGTTGCACAGTGGCGTGCGGGCATCCCGATCCGGTGGCCCGTACGGTCACCACGTCCCCGGTGAGCAAGGTGACGGTGTGTGTTTTTCGGTCGGCTGCGGTGTCGGGCGCACTGGGTCGGCTGGGCCCGTCGGGGCTGGCAGTGGCGGTGCCGCCCGGTAGGGCGGTCAGCGCCGTGGCCGTGACGGCGACGGCCAGTAGCCACCGCGTTCTCTTGAGCATCCTGCTCCCTGTCTCATGTGGACAAACGTGCCTTTTCGGCGCGTCGCGCAAGATCATATGCACGTGTACGTGATCTTCGGAGCCCCTGGAAGACGTCTTTTCTTCGCCCACCTGGCAAGGGTTTCGGCCATGTGTCGCCGCCGTACACGGTTCGATGTCGGTTCGATTACCACCCCCGATCGGGACACGGAACCGGCCGTCCCACGCGGACGTGTTCACCCACGACGCCGCCCGACGGGATCGACGGAACGTCGCCCCGGACCTAGCATGACGACGAATGGATCTTCGACGTTGGCCCCGCCGCGACCCGGCAACCAGCCCAACCGAAGGGAGACGCGCATGCGTCGACCCCGTCATCTGGCACTACTCAGCGTCGGCGTGTCCGGCGCGCTGATCCTCAGCGCGGCACCGGCAGCGGCGGCCCCAACCGCAGTGACCGCACCCACCGGCATCGTCGTCGCCGACGGCATGACCCAGCCGGTGTTCTCGCTTGCCGACGCCATCGAGGAGCGGGTGTACGTCCAGACCCCGGTGGACACCGACCACGACGGTCGCCCCGACCGGGTGGCCATCGACATCTCCCGCCCCCGGGAGACCGCCACGCAGGGCTTCAAGGTGCCTGTCATCTTCGAGCACAGCCCGTACCGCAAGGGCACCTGGGGCGACGTGCCATACCCGAGCGTGCTTGTCGACGACCTGCCGCAGAACGGCCTCACCGGCAGGTCGGGGCGTCGGGCGCTCGACATGGGCGTCCAGCGGGCCGAGGCGAAGGCCAACCTGCCCGGCTCACTGGACGACTACTACGTCCCGCGCGGGTACGCCGTGGTGCTCGGTCAGAGCGTCGGCACCGGCGACTCGGAAGGCTGCCCGACCAGCGGCGACCAGGCCGAGACGCTCGGCACCAAGGCCGTCATCGACTGGCTCAACGGGCGGGCCAAGGGGTACGACGCGAGCGGCGCCCCGGTCACGGCCGGCTGGACCACCGGCGCGGTGGGCATGACCGGCGTCTCCTACAACGGAACGCTTCCGAACCAGGTGGCGACCACCGGCGTCAAGGGTCTGAAGACCATCGTGCCGGTCTCGGCGATCAGCAGCTGGTACGACTACTACCGGGCCAACGGTCTGGTCGTCGCGCCCGGCACCTACCAGGGCGAGGACCTCGACGTCCTGGCCCAGTACACGGCCGGGCAGGCACGGGCCGAGGGACCCTGCGCCGACGAGATCGCAAAGATCACCGCGGAGCAGGACCGGGTGACCGGTGACTACTCGAAGTTCTGGCAGGAGCGCGACTACTACGACGCCCGCAACGTCAAGGCCAGCGTCTTCGTCGTGCACGGCCTCAACGACTGGAACGTCAAGACCGGACACTTCGCCGGCTGGTGGGACCAGCTCGCCAAACGCGACGTACCGCGCAAGATTTGGCTGCACCAGGGCGGGCACGGCGGCCCGGGCAGCAGCGCCTCGGTGACCCTGCCCGACGGTCGGACGTGGACCTACAAGCAGACCGAGAACCGCTGGTTCGACTTCTGGCTGTGGAACGTCCGCAACGGGATCATGGACGAGCCGACCGCCGTGCTGCAGCGCGAGGACCGCGCCTACACCACGTACGCCAACTGGCCCGACCCGGCGGCGCGTGAGGTCGGGCTGCGGTTCGCCGCCGACGACGCAACCGCCCCGGGAGCGCTCACCACTGGCAAGCCGCCGAAGGCGAAGGTCGAGCAGAGCTTCGTCGACGAGGGCCGGACCATCGGCCCGGACACCCTGGTCGCCAACCCGGACGCGGCCAGCGCCAACCGGCTCGTGTACCGCTCCCCCGCGCTGACCCAGAGCGTGCGCATCTCCGGCCGGCCCGAGATGCGGCTGCGGATGGCCATCGACAACAAGCCGGACGCGAACCTCAGCGCGTACCTGGTGGACTACGGTCCGGAGGGTTCGACAGCGGCGCCGACGGTGGTGACCCGGGGTTGGATGGATCCGCAGAACCGCAAGAGCGCCGAGCGCACCAAGCCTGTCAAGCAGGGCAAGCTGTACGACTACCGGTGGACGATGGAGCCGAAGGACTACGTGTTCCCGGCCGGCCACCGGATCGGCGTGGTCGTCTTCTCCAGTGACCAGGAGTACACGCTGCTGCCGCTGGGCGGCACCCGGCTGCGGGTCGCGCCGAACGACAGTGAGCTGCGGCTGCCGGTGGTCGGCGGGCGGGGCGCACTCGGCTTCTGATCGGCTCCGTCAACGGGTGGGGCGGTTCGACGACGCGTCGGGCCTCCCCACCCGGGTGTGGTCGTCGGGGGTCTCGGAATGTGCGAGTGCGGCAAGGAGCTGCAGTTTCTCGTCGCTGTCGCTGTCCTTGTCGGGGTAGTAGGCGACGAGGATGACGTCACCGATGGGGAGTTTGTCCCGGTGGAGGCGTAGTTCACCGACGACGGGGTGGTGCACGGTCGTCGTGCCCCCGTCGAGGCTGCGGACATCGTGGCGGGCCCACAGGGTACGGAACCGCTGACTGGACAGCGCGAGTTCGCCCACCAGCTCGACGAAACGGGGGTTGTCGATGTCGTCACCGACGGTGGTGCGAAGGGCGGCGATGAAGTCGGCGGTGGCCTGCGTCCAGTCCTGGTGGAAGGCTCGTTCCTCCGGATCGAGGAGGAGCGACCGCAGCCGGTTCTGACCAGGCTGCAGGCGCGGGGAGAGCGCCCTGGCCATCGGGTTGGAGGCCAGGACGTCGAAGGCGCGTCCTTCGACGAACGCGGGGATCTGAAGGTGGGCAAGCAGTTCGTACACCCGCGCTGGTACGTGCTCGGACCGCTTGCGGCGCGGCGCCCTGGGACGCGCCGCCGCGAGGTCGAGCAGATACGTCCGCTCGATGTCGTCGAGCTGCAGGACGCGCGCGAGCGATTCGAGGACCTGCGGTGAGGGGTTCTTGTCCCGGCCCCGTTCCAGCCGCAGGTAGTAGTCGGGGCTGATCCCGGCGAGCAGGGCGACTTCCTCGCGTCGCAGGCCGGGCACGCGGCGCCTGCCGCCGGTCGGCAGCCCTACCTGCGACGGTGAGACCAATTCGCGCCGGGCCCGAAGGTAGCTGCCCAGCCGGTGGCCGTCACCCGCCTCCTCTTCCCTCATGGTCACCACGGTAATGCGGTGCGCGTGCCGCAGAGGGGGCCCTGCTGGGACCTGGGAAAAAGGGGGCCCTGCCAACTCCGGCGGGCTCCGTCAAGACTTGCTATCACCCTGTTCGGAAAGGACAGCGAGCATCACTGTTTGCGCCCGCGAGTTCACGCGTCGGCGCCCTCTGGATCGAAGGGAAGATCTCGTGGATCTCTCCAACCGCACAGTTTTCATCGTCGGCGGCACCTCGGGTATCGGGCGGGAACTGGCCCGGCGGTTCGCCGCAGCGGGCAGCACCGTAGCCGTTGGCGGTCGTAGCCCCGAGGCCCTCTCGGAGCTCGCCGCGGAAGGTTTCGGCACGTTCGACGTCGACGTCACCGACGGCGCTTCTGTCGGCTTTGCCCGGGACGCCGTGCTCGCCCGTTACCCCGAACTGGACACGGTGGTGACGATGTCGGGTGTCATGCTCATGGAAGACCTTCGCGACTCCGCGCACTTTCCGACGGCGGAGGCGACGATCGACACCAACCTGGTCGGCACCATCCGGGTCATCGACGCCTTCACTCCGCATCTGGTCGGTCGGGGTGCCGGCAGCTTCATCACCGTCACCTCCGGCATCGCCTTCCTGCCGTTCCCGCCCATGCCCAGCTACGCCGCCTCGAAGGCCGCGGTGCACGCCTACTCCGAGGCGTTGCGCGCGCAACTCGACGGCACCGGTGTCGACGTCGTCGAACTCGTCCCCCCGGCCGTCGCGACAGCCGGGCAGGAGAAGGTGAACCCCCACGCGCTGCCGCTCGACGACTTCGCCACCGAGGTCATGCAACTGCTCTCGGCGAACCCCACCCCGCGCGAAATCCTCGTGAAGGGCGTTCTCATGCACCGTTGGGCCGAGCGCGACGGCACCTACGCCGACCTCGTCGCGCAGCGCTCGAAGGCCCTGACGATGCTTCCCGGTCGCGAACGCTGACGCCCGACTGGATCGCCACCGGCGTCTGCCGCCAACTCGCGCCGCACGGGTCGCCAAACCCGCTCGACCGGGAACGTGGGTATATGGCACGGTCGTCGGATGCCGGTATCCCGTCGTGACGTCCTGCAATGGCAGTTCGACCTGACCTGGTCGCTGTTCGAATACCACCTGGAACGGCTGGAGCCGGCGGACTTCCTCTGGGAGCCGGCCGCGCACTGCTGGACGGTACGCCCGGCCGACGACGGCGGATGGGCACCGGACTGGGCGGACGCCGAGCCCGACCCGATCCCCGTCCCGACGATCGGGTGGCTCACCTGGCACATCGGCTGGTGGTGGACGGTTGCCGTCGACCACGCCCAGGGGCGTCCGCCACGGGAACGTGCCGAGATCGGCTGGCCCGGCGACGGCGACAAGGCGGTGGCCTGGCTGCGGAACCTCCGCACCGAATGGTTGGAGGTGTTGGCGCGGCTCGACGACGCCGACCTGGACGGCATCGCGCCGTTTCCGTGGCAGGGCGACCCGGCACACACCGTCGCCCACATGATCGCCTGGGTGAACGCCGAGCTCATGAAGAACGCCGCTGAGATCGGCCAGCTCCGCCTGCTGCGCCACGCACGCGAATAGCCACCCGGCCCGCCACTGACGGCCCTCGGCACCGGAAGGGGTGCGCCCTGGTGGTAGGCGCACCCCGACCGTCTACTCCTGTTCGGCCGCCGGCGTGAATGTCACGCGGGAGCGGACCTGCCGGAAGCCTGTCCGTTCCAACTCGGCCAGCACCGCGACCCGGTGGGCGTCCACGTCGGCGATCACCTCCCGGGCACCGTCCTCGGCCAGCAACCGGACCGCCTCGACCAGCAACTCACCTCGGACGGCGTCGTCGAGCAGGCCGAGGTAGGCGATGAGGGGGAAGCAGGCGTCGCCGGTCGGCCTGACCAGGCCCACCGGCTCACCATCGGCCACCCCGACCCGCCACTGCTCGGTCGAATCCCCCAGCCAGGCAAGGGGGTCCGTGGCCAGGTCGACTCCGCCGACCCCCTGCGCGGTCTCCACCCCGGTCAGCACGTCCGGCTCGGCGATCCGCGCGACCAAGGTGTTGATCTCCGCTTTGTCGAGTGGCCTACGGAACATGTAGCGCCCGGAGGTCGTCGGCAGCGGCGTACCCGTCCAGGAGCACCGCAGCCGCTCTCCGCGCTCGACAAGCCCTGCCAGTCGGGCGGCCTCCATCGGGGCGCTGACCACTGCCAGCACCTCGGGTCGACGCCTCCAGTGCGCCGGGAGTGCGGCGTAATAGACGCCCGGACCTCCGAGTGCCTCGTGGGCGGCGCGCAGCAGCGCGGCCCCCACCTCCGGCTCGGCGACCAGGTCGAACCGGTCCAGCCAGGGAGCGCCGACGGCCCCGGGTGGGAGCAGCCAGGCCGCCCTACCGACCACCTGGCCGGCGCGCAGGGCGACCCAGGTGTTCTCGGGTCGGTAGCCGCCGGCGGCGATGCCGTCGGCGTACGCGATCTTGCGCAACTGCGGCAGCGGGTCGGGCATGGAGTCGAACAATTCTTCCTCGCCCGCGACGAGCGGGCGGATGACCAGGTCGGTCATGGCAGGTCCTCCGGAAAGCGCGCGCCCCGGTCAGATCCGCGTGGACGCCGGAACGCGGAGAGGGCGCAGAACATCGGACATTGTTCTGACCTCCTCTCGGGCTCGACGGCGTGCCCGCGAAGTTACCCGACGTGCTCGCCGGTCACAAGGCACGCGGCGTCGGCTACAACGTCGGGTTGGTCTGCGAGCCGCGCCCGTGGAAATACCCGTCGGCGACGGCGATCCCGGCCAGGATCAGCCCCGAGATGGCGGCCACGGCGACCGGCGGGAGGAAGAGCAGGGGCAGGGTAGCCACGACCAGCACCAGCACGCCGATCGGCAGCACCCGGCAGCGCGGCCGCATCGTGGACCGCTCCAGATAGGCGCGCCCGATCAGGAACAGCACCGGGCCGCCGCAGATGATGACCACCAGCGCCCAGTCGATCGGCGGGTGCGGGTCGTGGATGACCTGCCCGAACCCGACCGCTGTGCAGATGATGCCGGCGACGATGAGCATCAGACTGAAGCCCGACGACCGGGCCAGGCGCAGCGCGTTCGAGTCCGCGGACTGCCCCGGGGCCAGGTGGTAGAAGTACAGCCGCCAGAACGCCACTACCGTCACGAAGGCGGCGACGAGAGTGATGGTCCGCCCGGTCGAGAACCCTGGGAAACTCACCGCGAGCCCCGTCTCCAGCACCACCTCGGCCAACGCGATCATGAAGAACTGGTTGTACCGCTCCGCCAGGTGCGCCTCGGAGATCCCGAACGGGTTCCGTGGTCGTTTCGTGCCGAGGCGGGGCACGGGCCAGTGGATGGCGGAGCCGACGAGCTCGATGGCGAGGGCGATGGTCCAGAAGACCCCACGCCCGAAGCCCCCGCTGATGGCGCCGCCGATCCACAGCACGGCGGAGACCGTGTACCAGGTCAGTACCCGGGCGGGAAGTTTCCCTCGCGGATGCCCCCACTGCGCCAGCGTGAGATAGAGCGGCCGGCCGACCTGGATGATGACGTACGTGCAGGCGAAGATCAGACCCCGCTGGCCGAACGCCTGCGGCAGGCTGACCGCCAGCACCAGCGTGCCGAACATCGTCGCCAGCAGGATGACCTGGATGTCGGTGCGGCGGGGATCGTAGGTGCTGGACATGACGGCGTTGAGAAACCAGATCATCCACATCGCCGTGAAGAACAGCAGCGTCTGACCCGCCTCCGACAGCAGTGCGTGCCGGACGATGGTCAGGTCGTCGGCGACGCGGCCCGCCAGGCGCGCGAGCGCGAAGACGTAGACGACGTCGACGAGCAGTTCCAGGACTGTCGCGCTACGCGGGCTGCGGCTGTCGGCCAGCCCGCGCGACCACGAGGGCATCAGCATGCTCGTGCCCGGCCCGGCGGCCGGCAGGTTGGTCCCCGCACGTGGTCAGCTCAGCCGGTCAGGGGTCACCGGTACGGGCGTGCCGACACATCCGGCGAATGAGCTGGCCTGCGCCGATGCCATCGCCCGAGCCTCCCCGCCGACCGGTCCACCCCGTACCTGTTGAGGCACTTTATCCCGATCTTCGCGGGCTCCCGCGAGTTATCGCGGATCCGGCGGCGGCCGGGTCAGGCGCGGCTGGGATGGCCATGGCCCGACCCGACGGGCACGGGCTCAACGACCGGACGGGTCCACATGGTTGCGCCACGAGTGCCGGGGCTCGAAGCCCAGGACCCGGCGGGCCTTGTCGATGCTGAGAAGCGTCTCGTGCTCGCCCAACTCCCGGCGGATCTCGACTCCCGGGTAGACCTCGGCCATGAGGCTGGCGCTGGACCTGGTCATGACGGTGTCGGCGTTGGCGATGATGAACACGTCGGCGCCGGGCCGGTCGTGGGCGAGCGCCCGTTCGACCGCCTGCGCGCCGTCGCGGGCGTCGATGTAGCCCCACAGGTTCCACCGCCGCGCCCGCGGGTCGGCGTCGAACGACGGGAACGCCGCGTAGTCCTCGACGTCCATCACGTTGGAGAACCGCAGGCCCACCATGACCAGCTCCGGGTCCCAGCGGCAGAAGTGCCGCGCCATCTCCTCCTCAAGGGCCTTGTTCAGCGAGTACGTCGACTCCGGCCGTGGCGCGTACTCCTCGTCGACGGGGGCGTACGGCGGCGGCGTGTCGAACGGCAACCCGAGCACCGTCTCGCTCGACGCCCACACCACATGCCTGATGCCGGCGGCCCTGGCTGCGGCGAACACGTTGTACGTGGCGGCGGAGTTGTTGGCGAACGTGGTCGCGTTGGTCATCAGCCCGGGGGCGGGTACCGCCGCGAGGTGCACGATGGCCTCGACGCCGCCGGCGTGCTCGTCGGCGCCCCCGGTGAACGCCTCCACCACCTGGCCGTAGTCGGTGAGGTCGACGAGGAGGAACTCGCCGTCCACGTCGCGCGGGTCGCGTCCGCCGGCACGGTCCACCGCCAGCACGTCGACGCCCGCGGCGCGCAGGTGCGTTACCACGGCACGGCCGAGCTTGCCGGTGGCGCCTGTGACGACGACGCGCCTGGGGAGTACGGGATCACTCATGCACCCATCCTCTCCAGCGGGGCGCGGCTCCGGGTACCCGGCCCACCCGTGCGACGCCGGCCCCGTTCGCCGGATCGGTCAGGAATCGAGAAGTACGCGACGGTGCGCCGTCCCTAGCATCATCGTCATGGACATCACCATTCACGCGACAGTTCTTCCCCACGTCGACCCCGAGGAGTCGCTGGCCTTCTACCGCGACGTGCTCGGCTTCGAGGTCCGCACCGACGTCGGGCAGGGCACCATGCGGTGGATCACCGTCGGCCCTGCCGGGCAGCCCGACACGTCGATCCTCCTGGCGCCGCCGACAGCGGACCCCGGCCTCACCGAGGACGAGCGGCGCATGATCAGCGAGATGATGGCCAAGGGCACGTACGGCTGGATCCTGCTGGCCACCCGCAACCTCGACGACACGTTCGAGAAGGTGCAGGCCCGCGACGCCGAGGTCGTCCAGGAGCCCACCGAGCAGCCGTACGGCATCCGTGACTGCGCCTTCCGGGACCCGGCCGGCAACATGGTACGCATCCAGGAGCTTCGCTGAGAGTGCCCGGCGGCGGCTCGATCGACCTCGTGGCGACCCGCCCGTTGGCGCGCGTCCCGGCGTGCACGGCGCCCCCGAATGCGTAACGTGCAGGGGTAACGCTCACGCGAGGAGGAGACTTCATGTCCAAGCCACCGCTTCCCGAGACCGCGATCGCCATGCTCAAGAAGCCGAACCCGGCTGTCATGACGACGCTTCAGGCCGGTGGTCAGCCGGTGTCCGCCGCCACCTGGTACCTGTGGGACGACGGACGGATCCTGGTCAACATGGACGCGAGCCGCCGCCGGCTGGGCCATATCCGCAACGATCCCCGGGTCTCCCTCACGGTGCTGGACGAGGCCGGTTGGTACACCCACCTCAGCGTCATCGGGCACGTCGCCGAGCTGCGCGAGGACGAGGGCCTCGCCGACATCGACAGGCTGGCGCGGCACTACACGGGCGACGCGTACCCGCGGCGGGAACGCGACCGGGTCAGCGCCCTCATCGAGATCGACCGCTGGCACGGCTGGGGCGCGCTCAAGGACAACGACCAGGTCGGCTGACGCCCGCTCGGGCTCGTTCCCATCGCGGGCGGTCTGCTCGGCGATACGCCCGTCAGGGCGTCACCGCGCTTGTGGAGCGGGCGCCGACGCGGGTCACCAGGTAGCCGAAGGCCGCCGCGGTGAAGAACATGACGATGCCGTAGACGGCTGCCGGGATCGCCATCTGGGCGTTGTCGAGCAGTGCCGGGCTGAGGGCGATCGTGATGGCCAGTGTGCTGTTGTGGATACCGATCTCGAACCCGGCAGCCGTCGCTGCCCTCCGGTCGACCCCGGCAAGGCGCGGCACCCCGTACCCGATAGCGAGGCTCAGCAGGTTGAACGCGAGGACGGCGAGGCCGACGGAGACGAAGTAGTCGGCGATGTTCTCGCGTTCACCGAGCACGGCCCCGGCGATCACCGCGACGAGCACGACAACGGAGAGGATCCGGACCGGGCGGTTCAGCCGCTCGGCTACCTGCGGCACCCGGGCCCGGATGAGCATGCCGATCGCGACCGGGACGAGCACGATGGCGAAGACCTGGAGGACCTTGTCGAACTGCAGGCCGATGCTGCGCCCGTCGGGCAGGAAGTACGCCGCCGACAGGTTGACGAGGATCGGCAGGGTGAACGCGGCGAGCACCGAGTTGATGGCCGTCAGTGTGATGTTCAGGGCCACGTGCCCGCCGAACAGGTGGCTGTAGAGGTTGGCGGTCGTGCCGCCCGGCGACGCGGCCAGCAGCATCATGCCGACGGCCAGCTCCGGGGCCAGGCCGAAGGCCAGGACGAGGCCGAAGCAGATCGCCGGCAGCACCAGCACCTGGCACACCAGCGCGATGACGGCGGCTCTCGGATGCTGGGCCACCCTGCGGAAGTCCTCAGTGGTCAGCCCGAGACCCAGACCGAGCATGATGATGCCGAGGGCGATGGGCAGGCCGATCAATGTCAGGGCTGAGTCCATGGCACAACATCGTTACCACCGGGTAACGCCGTCACAATCCCCCATGTGGCTGGCGGCTCTTGACCGTTGACGGAGATCGGCTTAACTTCATCAATCAGATAAGTATCTTAACTAATTCTGCTTGATGCCTCGTGGGAGTGTGCCGATGCGACAGTTGCGCCACCGCCGTCTCACAGCAGTCGTTGCCCTGGCGACCCTGCTCGTCACCGCCGCCCCGCCCACCGCCGCGAGCGCAGGTGCGGGTGCGGGCGCCAAACCCGAGCGCGCCGGCTTCCACCGGGTCGGCTACTTCACCCAGTGGGGCATCTACGGCCGCGCCTTCCCGGTCAAGAAGCTCGACACCTCCGGGGCGGCGAGCCGCCTCACCCACGTCAACTACGCCTTCGGCAACGTCAGCGAGAACGGCCGCTGCTATGTGGACGGCGGGCCGGGCGAGGGCGACGCCTGGGCCGACTACCAGCGACCCGTCCCCGCCGAGGAGAGCGTCGACGGTGTCGCCGACGCCCCCGGTCAGGCGCTCAACGGCAACTTCGGCCAGCTCGCCAAGCTGAAGGCCAAGCACCCGGAACTGAAGGTGCTGATCTCGCTGGGCGGGTGGAGCTGGTCGACGTACTTCTCCAACGCCGCCCGCACCGACGCCTCCCGCAAGGCGTTCGTCGCGTCCTGCATCGACATCTACCTCAAGGGCAACCTGCCGGGCAGCCCGGGAGCCGCGGCAGGCGTCTTCGACGGCGTCGACCTCGACTGGGAGTGGCCCAACTGGGAGGGAGAGCCCGGCAACGTCATCCGCCCCGAGGACCGGGAGAACTTCACAAAGCTGCTCGCCGAGTTCCGCAGGCAACTCGACGGGTACGGCCGCACGACCCGCAAGCACCACCCGCTGACCGCGTTCCTGCCGGCCAACCCGGCCACCATGGACGCCGGCTACGAGGGCCGCAAGATCTTCAAGTACCTGGACTTCGCCACAGTGCAGGGCTACGACTTCCACGGCGGCTGGGACGCGGTGACCAACCAGCAGTCGGCGCTGCGCGTACCCCGGGGTGCACCGGACAACCCGGACTTCTCCGCCGAGGTGGCCATCGACGGCTGGATCGCCCGTGGCGCGCCCCGCAACAAGCTCGTCCTGGGCATCCCGTACTACGGCAGGGGTTGGACGGGCGTCACCGGCGGCGGCAACGGCCTCTTCCAGCCGGCCACCGGCCCGGCGCCGGCCACCTTCGAGGCCGGCTACGAGGACTACAAGCAGCTCAAGACTCTCGCCGGCAAGGGCTACACAGTGCACCGCGACCTGCGCTCCGGGCACGCCTGGCTGTTCGACGGCACTACCTTCTGGACGTACGACGACCCGGCTGTCGTACTGCAGAAGACGCTCTACATCAGGCAGGCGGGTCTGGCCGGCGCCATGATGTGGTCGCTCGACGGCGACGACGACAACGCCACGCTGACCAAGACGATCGGCCTCGGCCTGACCACCTGGTAGGCGTACCGCGCTCCTGGCCCGTCGCCGACCGGTTCCCGGCCGGTGGCGGGCCGACTACCGGGCGGCCACCGCGCGCACCGCGGCCTCGACGAGCGCCGTCACCTGGCCCATGTCACGAGCCCGGGGTACGTCCAACTCGGCCGACCACCCGGCCGGACCCTTGAGTGTCACAGTCACGTCGTCGCGGCGATGGGTCAACCAACCGGCGAGCGCCTGGACCAGCACCATTGCCGAGCCGGCGTCGCCGACCGCCACCAGCAGAACAGACGCCTCCTCCTCCGTGTCGGTTGCGGCAGTGGTGACCGTCCCGTGCAGCCGGTCGTCGGCGCGCAACCAGGACGCCAGCGACCGCTGCGCGTCGGCCACCGGACGATCCGAGTGCAGCGCGAGTGTGAACGAATCCGGCAACGTCTCCTCCTCGGCAGCGGAGCGATCGGCACAGCCCCGTCACTCCCGCCATCCTGCCAGCCGGCCCGGACAGCGGCATCCCACGCAGTCACGGAAGTCGATCGGACCTTGACCACGGTATCGACGCTTCATAGGCTCCGGCCACTGCGAGGCTGTTCCCGAGAAGGGAAACACGAGACATGGCCCCATCGATGCGCCCGTTCCGGTCGGTCCCACCGAGGCGGCTCGCGAGCGCCGCCACCATCGCCCTCCTGCTCGGCATGAGTCCCCTGCTCGGCGGCACACCGGCCGCGGGTGCCGCCGCCCGGCCCACCCCGTGCAGCAACGACCCGGGCGCGCGGTTGAGCACCGTGCCGGCCCCGGAGGCCGTGCTCGGCTTCCCCCTCGGCGTGGGCCAGGAGCGGGTCGTCACCAACGGCGAGGTCCGCAGCTACCTCGCGGCGGTGGACAACGCCTCGGACCGGGTTGTCACGGGCGTGATGGCCACAAGCGTGCTCGGGCAACCGCTGCCGTACGCGGTGGTGTCAAACGAACGCCACGTGCGGCCGGCCGCGCTGCGTGAGATCGCCGACGACGTACGCGACCTGCGGGATCCCCGCCGGACCAGCGCGCGCACGGCGGCCAAGACGGCGAAGGACAGCCCGGCCATCGTCTGGGTCACCGCCAACGTGCACGGCGGCGAGAAGAGCGGCACCGACGCCGCCCTCAAGACGCTGTACGAACTGGCCGCCGGCCTGTCCTGCGACGTTGCCAAGCGCAACGACAACCTGGTCACCATCGTCGTGCCGACGCAGAACCCGGACGGCCGCGACGCGACCCGGCGGCAGAACGAGTTCGGCTTCGACATGAACCGGGACTGGTTCGCCCGCACCCAGCAGGAGACCGACGGCAAACTCGAACTGCTGCGCCGCTACCCGCCGCAGGTGTTCATCGACGCGCACGAGATGGGTGGCAGGCAGTACTTCTTCCCGCCCAACGCCGACCCGATCCACCACGAGATCGCCGGGGAGGCCGTGGACTGGATCAACCGGATCGGCGAGGCCAACAAGGCCGGCTTCGGCTACAACGGCGCCTGCGACGACACCGTCACGACCGAGTGCTACTTCAACTACGACACGTACGACATGTTCTTCATGGGCTACGGCGACACGGTCCCGACCACCGGCTTCGGCGCGGCCGGCATGACGTACGAGAAGGGCAGCGCTTCAGCTGTCGCCGACCGGGTGCAGCAGCAGTTCCACACCCAGTGGTCGACGCTCGGCTGGGCCGCCGCCAACAAGCGCGAGGTGCTCAGCGGCTACTTCGACATCTGGACCGACGCGCTGGCCCAGGGCAGGGCGGGAACGCTGGAGCCCAACGAGGTGGTACAGCCCACCAACGAGGTCCAGTTCCCGGTGCCGGACATCACGATCCGCTCGTACTTCCTGCTGCCCGACCGGCAGCTCGCCGATGTCCGGCAGCTCGTCGAACGGCTGCGCCGGATGGACGTCGAGGTCTACGAGGTGCAGAAGCCGACCCGCGTGCCGAACGCCCGGATCTTCGGCGGCCGGAGCGCCACCAACGTGACAGTGCCCCAGGGGGCGTACTGGATCCCGATGGACCAGCCGCAGAAACACTGGATCCAGGCGATCATGGGCGAGGACCCGTACGTGCCGTTCCCGTACTTCTACGACGTCTCCTCCTGGAGCAACCCGCTGCTGATGGGCGTGTCCACCCTCTACACCGGCGACAACGTACGGCCCAAAGCGCAGCTCGTCCGCAAGGTCTCCGGCGGCCGGACCGGGCTCGCGTGGCCGTGGGGCTCGTACACGTACAAGCTGGACTCGGCTGCCGCCGCCGAGTTCACCTTCACCCTGCTCGACCGCGGCGTACCCCTCGTGCGGGACCTGACGACGAACACAGTGGCCATCGCGGCGTCGAAGGTGAGCCGGAGCGTCGACGAGCTGGCCCGGTCGCTCGGTGTCACAGTGGCTCCGGCCGGACGGCCCACCGGCACCCGGCTCACACTGCCCGACGTCGGGCTGTTCCAGGGCACCGGCATCTCCACCACGTCCGGTTCGCACGGCGAGGCCCGGTACGTTCTCGGCAAGCGGTGGGGCCTCGACCTGAAGCCGGTCACCACCGCCGACATCAACGACAACACCGAGGCGTTCACCGGCCGTACCGTGCTGCTGGTGCCCGACGGCAGCAGCGCCACCGGCGGGCTCACCGCGACCGGGCAGGCGAACCTGCGCGACTGGATCGCGCAGGGCCACACCTACATCGGGCTGCGCAACGAGGGCACACGGATGGCCCGCGCGGCCGGGCTCACGTCCACGACCGAAAAGCCCAAGCCTGCCGACTACCTGGTGATCGGCTCGCACCTGCGGGTCGACGTCGACCGCGACAGCCCTGTCGCCCTGGGCCGTCCCGCCGAGGACTTCGAGTTCAACAACAGCGACCCGATCCTCAACCCCAGCACCACCGGAACGAACGTGCTCACCTATCCGACGGGCGACACGTTCTGGGCCAACGGCTACACAGTGGGCGCGGACACGCTCAAGGGCACGGCAGCCGTCGTCGACGAACCGACCGGCGCGGGTCGGGCAGTGCTGTTCGCGTTCAACCCGCTCTTCCGGGCGTACAACGAAAATGGTCTGCACCTGGTGGCCAACGCGCTGCTCTACCCGGCGGGCGCGACCACGCCGGACGCCCGGCGCTCGGCCGGGGTCGACCCGGCACGGGCCAACGCCGCCGCCGCGCCCGTCGCGGCGGACCTGGGCGGCGGGTGGCGGCCCATCACCATCCAGGTCGCGGCGGCGGACCTGCCGCGCGCCCAGGCGATCGTCGAACGCTTCACCACCGACGCGACGGCGTCCGCGAAGAACGGCTCGGTGTACGTCGTGATCCCGAACCCGGAGGGACGCCAAGTCGACGAACACCCGTTCCTCGCCGACCTGGTACGCGCCCTGCGCGACGCCCAGGTGCCGCTGCGATCCGTGGTGGGCTGACCGGACCGGCACCGCGAAGCGCCCGTCCCCCTCGCGGCTTGGGGGCGGGCGCCTCTGCGCGATCTGGGGCGATCTGGGGGCCGTTGTCGCGTGGTGCGGAGGATCTGGCGGGGTCTACGACGCCGGGCGACCTCGGTGACGCAGGTCCGCCAGGAGGCCGGCTCGAAGACCAGCGCTGGCCCTCGCGGATCCTTGGAGTCCCACACCGACGATGTGTGCCATCGCCTGGCCCCGCTCGCCGTCTTCGCCACCTACCGGTCCGACCGCGCGGCCCTGCTCGCCCGTTCTCGCTTCGCCTTTTCGCCACCGATCGGCTCGCGCAAACTCCGAAGATCTTGGACAGTTTCCGTTAGCAGGTAACGGAAACTGTCCAAGATCTTGAGCCCAGCGGCACGACGGCGGACCAGCGGACCAGCAGCAGGGCGGCGGACCGGCACGGCGGCACGGCGGCACGGCAGCCGGCGGCACGGCGGCACGGCGGCACGGCGGCACAGCGAATGACGGGAACTGTCCAAGATCTGGTGGCGTGGAGACGGCCCGCCGGCGAAAGCTGTCGGGATGCTGCCTGCCGATGACGCCGACGCACTCGACTGGCTCGCCTTCGAGCAGGCGGGCGTCCTGACGACCGCGCAGGTCTCCGGGCTGCTGAGCGAGGGGAAGGTGCGGGGCCGGATTCGCTCCGGTCGGTGGCGGTCGGTCTGCCGGGGGATCCTGTTGACCGGCAACGGCCGACTGACCCGCGACCAACAGCTTTGGGTGGCGGTGCTGGCTGCCGGGCCGGAGGCGGTGCTGGCTGGGATGACCGCCGCCGCAGAAGGCGGGGTACGGGGCCTGCGGCGGGAGCCACTGCATGTGCTGGTGCCGGCAGACCGCCGTGCCGCGCGAACCACCTTGCGTCGACTTCCGATCGACATGCCGGCGGTGCTGGTGCATCGCACGTCGGTGCTGCCGGAGTCTCATCGTCAACTCGCCCCGTCCACCGCGTACCACGACGGCCAGAGCGCTTGTGGACGCGGCGGGCTGGGCGGCCGGCGTGGATGAGGCGCAGGCGGTGCTGGCCGCCGGCTGCCAGCAGCGCCGGGTGCTGCCCGAGGAGTTGCGGGCGGTGCTCGACGTCCTCCCTCGGGCGCCTCGCCGGCGGCTGATCGGGCAGGCCGTCAGCGACATCGCAGGCGGCGCGCAGGCGCTCTCCGAGATCGATTTCCTGCGGCTGTGCCGCGGACACCGCCTACCCACCCCCGACCTTCAAGAACATCGCGTTGACGAGGCGGGCCGTAACCGCTGGCTGGACGCGTACTGGCGAGAATGGCGGTTGCAGGTTGAAGTCGACGGTGCGCACCACATGGACGCCCGGCATTGGGCGGCTGACATGCGCCGGCAGAACGACGTCTGGACCAGCGGCGATCGGATCCTGCGCTTCCCGGCCTGGCTGGTCCGCGTCCGCCCCGACGAGGTCGCCGCGACGGTCCGCCGCGCCCTCGTGGCCGCCGGTTGGACCCCGACCCCACGTCGCCGCGACCCGGCACACGAGTAGATCTTGGACAGTTTCCGTTACCAGCTGACGGAAACTGTCCAAGATCTGCAATCGACGGACGGTTTCAGCGGTCTACCGGCCGTCGCCGCTGTCGGTAGCGGCCGAGGTGAGGGCGGCGCGGACCCGACGGCTCGCCGCCGACCCGCAGGCGGCGGCGAGCTGGGTCGACCACGCCCGCCGTCCGGCAGATCGACTGACGGCGCGTCCGGCTGGCCCGAGGATCGGGCCAGCCGGACGGCGCGGCGTCAGCCCGTCAGCACAGCGCCAGCCCGTCGGGGCAGCTCCAGTCCGACGGCACGACGCCAGCCCGACGGCACAGCGCCAGCGCGCCAGCCCGACGGCACGACGCCAGCCCGTCGGGGCAGCTCCAGTCCGACGGCACGACGCCAGCGCGACGGCACGACGCCAGCCCGACGGCGCAGCGTCAGCCGCTCGCGCAGACGGTGCCGTTCAGGCTGAACGCTGTGGGCAGTACGTTCGGGCCGCTGTACGCGCCGACGAAGCCGGCGCTCACGCTGGCCCCGGCGGCGATCTGCCGGTTGTCGTCGGTCGGGGTGACCCGCACGGCCGTGCCGACCTGCTCCCAGTTGGCGCTCCAGCCGCTGCTCACCTGCTGCCAGCCAGTCGGCCAGGTCCAGGTGAGTGTCCAGCCGGTGATCGGCTTCGTCCCGTTGTTGGTGATCTCGACTCCCCCGATGTAACCGTTGCCCCAGTCGTTGTTCGTGGTGAAGCGGACCGTGCAGGCGCTCGTCGTCGGGCTGCCGGTGGCGAAGGTGAGTGGCGGTGACGACCACGAGACCCGTCCGGCGGTGTCCCGGGCCAGCACATTTACCGTGTACCTGCTGCCCGGCACCAGGTTGCCGACAGTGAACGAGGTGCCCGCCGTCTCGCCGAGCTGCTCGCTGACGGCACCGTTCTGCCGGTACACCTCGTACTTGGCGATCGGGCTGCCGCCGGGCGTGGCCGCCGGCCAGGTGATCGTCGCGGCGCGGTCGGTGATGCCACTGGCGGTGGGTTGGCCCGGCGCTGACGGCCGTCCGGCGGTCGCGCCGGCCGGGCGCAGCACAAGCGTGGTCAGGGAGTACGCGGGCAGCGTCCGACTGGTCGCGGAACCGGACTGGCTGGTGGTGATGCCCGTCGCCCCGTTGGTGAGTGTGGACACCGTCGGCGCGGCGGTCGACGGGGTGAATCCGGCGTAGTCGATGGTGACCGTGTGCGCGGCGTCCGGGTCCTTGTTGATCAGCAGCACGGCGAGGTCTCCGTTGGCGCGGCGGACCGCGTGCGCGCTGACGAGCGACTCGTCCGTGCCGGCCCTGACGAACTGGTCGCCTGTCTTCGCGAACAGCTTCATCATTGTCAGCCCGTGGTACGGCGCGAACGGCGTGTTCAGCGGCGGTTCACACACCGAGCCGTCTTCGGTGCAGGCGCCGCTGGACAGGAGCCCGAAGTCGCCGTAGTCGGTCTGGCCGGCCACTTCCGACACCGTGCCGATGCCGTTGTGCACGTTCCACCACTGGACGGTGAAGACACCGCTGGACAGCAGCCCACTGTAGACGTCGGCAAGGAACAGCGCGGCCGGCTGGGTGGTGCGGCCCGCGTCGACGTTCAACTCGGTGAAGCTGATGCCGATGCGCCCGGCGTCCGGACCGGCGTACCGGGCAAGCTGCTCGCGGAGCAGGTACGTCGCGTCGGGAAGGTGGCTGGTCCGGGCCAACGACTCCGCGGCCGTGCCTCCCGGGTACCAGTGCACGTCCACGAAGTCGATCTTCGGGCCGGCGATGGAGAGCACCGTCTGGTTCCAGGGCCCGGGGTCGCTGCCTGCGGTGATCCCGTCCGGCCAGTTGCCCGGCATCGTCAGCACCGCACCGACCTTGATGGTCGGGTCGACCGCCTTCATCGCGTCGGCGTACTCGACGACCAGGCGCGCGTACTGACTCGCGCTCTTGTCCGGGTGGTCGTCGGCCTCCCACGCCGACCCGTAGTGCCCGTTGCCGTAGTTCTCGTTGCCTACGGTCCAGTACCGCGCGCCGTAGCCCTTTGTCACGTTGGCGTACCGCACCCAGTCGGCGGCCTCGGCAGGCGTGCCGGTGCCGTAGTTCGCGATGATCATCGGCTGCGCGCCGGCCCGCTTGACCGCCGCCATGAACGTGTCGAAGTCGGTGTTCGGCGCCACGTACCCGCCGGGAGCGGTGTGGTCCTTCCAGTGGTAGATGTCGGCGTACGAGCCGCCGGGGTAGCGCATCATCTGCACACCGGCGTCGCGCAACAGGTCGGTCGTCTCGGCCGTACCCAGGTTCTGGTCCCAGATGGCGTGGTTGACACCCAGTGCCGTGTCGGGCACGGTGGCCAGCCCCGCGCGGGCGTTCACGGTGACGGCGACCGGGTCGGCCGCCGCGCTGGCGGTGGAGGCTGTGATGCCGGAGAGCGCGCCCGCGGCGAGCACCAGGCTCACCAGGAGTGCCGTGCGGGCTTTCGGTTTACGCATGGGCGGAGTTCCTTCGCGGAGACAGAACAGTGAGTCGCCCAGCCGGTCAGGGTGCGGCGCGGCGGGCGGACCCGTGGACGGATGGCTCCCGGCGCTCCATCGCTCGTGTCACCGTCCCCCGGGACCTGTGCTGGTCCCGGCTGCCCATGGACGGCGGTCAGCCCCGCGCGCGCGGCTCATCGACGGCCAAGAATGTCACGGCCGAATCGACGATCTCAAGGGGTACGCGGCTGCCAGCCTCGCCTCGACTGACGTACGACGATCAGGCTCCTGGCGGGCGGGGTGGCCGGGTGCTGTCACGGATGACGAGCTCGGTGGCGAGTTCGATGCGCGGGCTCTCGGTCTTCTCGCCGCTGGCGAGCCGCAGGACGGTCCGTGCGGCCAGCATGCCCATCTCGGCCAGGGGCTGGCGGATCGTCGTCAGCGGCGGGGAGCACCAGCGGACCTCCGGCAGGTCGTCGAAGCCGACCACGCTGATGTCGTCGGGCACCCGCAGGCCCCGTTTACGGACGGCCTCGTAGACGCCGAGGGCCATCTGGTCGCTGGAGGCGAAGATGGCGGTGGGCGGGTCGGGCAGTGCCAGCAGGTGCGTACCGGAGGTGAAGCCGGCCTCGTGATAGAAGTTGCCAGGTCGGATGAGGGCCTCGTCGACGGGGATGCCTGCGGCACCGAGCGCGGCGCGGTAGCCGTCCATCCGGGCCCGGCTGCACATCAGGTGCGGTGGTCCGGCGATGAAGCCGATCCGGCGGTGGCCGAGGCCGATCAGGTACTGGGTGGCGCTCAGACTGCCCGCCCAGTTGGTGGCGCCGATGGTGGGTGACTCCTGCGGGTCGACACCGGCGGGGTCGATGATGACCACCGGGAGGTGCAGCCGGCGCAGTTCGGCCTGCAACGGCGGGTTCACCATCGAGGTCACGAAGATGACCCCCTCGGTGGACCGGGTACGCATGTTGTCCAGCCATTGTTTGGCCGACGTGATGCGCCAGTGGATGGCGGAGACGACGGTGCCGACGCCGCTGCTCAGGGCCACGTCCTCCACCCCACGGATGATCTCCACTGCCCAGGGGCTGTCCAGGTCGTTGAAGACCAGGTCGATGAGCGCGGCGTCGGTCCGCCGGGCCTGCGTACGGCGTCGGTAGCCGTGGTGGTTGAGCAGCGCCTCGACGCGTTCCCGAGTCCCGGGTGCGACGTCGGAGCGGCCGTTGATGACCCGGGAGACCGTGGGCACGGAGACACCGGCCAGACGTGCGATCATGGCGATTGTGACATTTCGGCCGTTGTCGGAGCCCACGGTCCCCTTCTTCCTCTGACGGGACGGTTCAGATCGGTCGGCGGTTCGCGGTCACCCCTTGACGCTGCCGGTCAGGCCGCCGATGAGCTGCCGTTCGGCCACGGCGTAGAAGCCCAGTGCCGGAAGCATGGACAGGACGACGTAGGCGAGCACCCGGGCGGTGTCGTCGGCGTACTGGCCCTGGAACGCCTGGACCCCGACGGGCAGAGTCCACCAACTCTGGTCGCTGAAGACGACCAGCGGCAGCATGAAGTTGTTCCAGCTGGTCACGATCGCCAGCACGGAGACGGTGGCCAGGGCGGGACGGGCCATCGGCAGCAGGACCCGCCAGAAGAAACCGAAGGCGCTGCACCCGTCGAGGACGGCTGCCTCCTCGACCTCGGCCGGGATGGTCCGGAAGAACTGGCGCAGGATGATGATGGTGATCGGCAGCCCGAAGGCGGCCTGGGGCAGGATGACACCGAGCGGGTTGTCCAGCAGGCCGACGCTACGCAACAGCACGAACAGCGGCAGGATGGCCACCGCGAACGGGAACATCAGGCCGATCGCGAACAACGTCACCAGGAACTCGCGGCCCCGGAAGGCGTAGCGCGCGAAGACGAACGCAGCCATCGCCGCCGAGCCGACGACGATCAGGGTGCTGCTCACGGCGATGAGCAGACTGTTGCCGAGCTGCCGCCAGAACACCCCGTTGCCCAGGATTTCCAGGTAGTTCGGCACCCACGGGTCGGGCCAGCCCAGCGGGTTGCTGGACAACTGGCCGTTGTCCTTGAAACCGCCGAGCACGCCGAAATACACCGGCACGACGATGAGCACGCCGACGGCGATGCAGACGAGGTGCAGCACGACGCTGCGGGTCCGCTGGGCGCGGCTCGCCATGGCGGTCATCGCTGGCCTCCCTGGGTGGTGATCGCGCCCGCCGTGTCACGACGCAGGACGATGCGTTGGTAGAACAGGGCGAAGACGAGGCTCAGCAGGAACATCGTGATGCTGATGGCACTCGCGTAGCCGACCTCGAAGCGCCGGAAGCCGAACTGGTACATCGTGACGGCCAGCGTCTCCGAGGAGTGGATCGGCCCGCCGCCGGTGAGCACCCACACCATGTCGAACAGTTGGACGGTGCCGATGACCGACAGGAAGATGCTGATGCGGATCGTCGGGCCGAGCAGGGGCAGGGTGACATGCCGGAACGCCTGCCAGGCGCTGGCGCCGTCGGTCACCGCCGCCTCGTGCAGCTCCTTCGGGATGCCCTGCCGGGCTGCCAGGAAGAGCATCATGTAGAGGCCGAAGTACTTCCAGGACACCACCATGAAGACGGCGTACAGCACGGTGTCCGGGTCGGCGAAGATGGTGCCCGCGTCGGCGCCCAGCCACCGGGCGACGCCCTCCCCGAGCCCTCGGTTGGGTGAGAACACCAGGGTGAACAGGACGGCTGTGGTGACCTCGGAGAGGACGTACGGGGCGAAGAAGATCAGCCGGTAGACGGCCCGCCCCCGAAGCGGCTGGTTGAGCAGCATGGCCAGGGCCAGCGCAACAGGAAGCTGCACGCCCAGGGACAGCACCACCAGCACCAGGCCACGCCACAGGTCGCCGCGGAACGTCGGGTCGCCGAAGGCGCGGGTGTAGTTGTCCAACCCGATGAAGTTCTCCGGCAGGCCAAAGCCGTTCCACTTGAAGAAACTGGCGTAGCCGGCCACCACGATGGGGGCGAGGACCAGCAGTACGAACAGCGCCAGGGCCGGCGCCAGGAAAACAGCGAGGACGGTGCCCCGGCCGGGCCGGGGCTGGCGGTCGCGCTTTCGCGCGGTGCCCGGCCCCGACGCCGGCGGGTCGGTCGCCGTGTCGCCGCGCCTGTTGTCCGACACGGTCGATGGCCTGGTCATGCCTGCTCCACTCGGGTTCTACGGCCAGCTACGGATGGATGGGTGGTCACGATCAGACGGTCTTTGCCACCTGCGTGATGTCCTTGACGATCGCCGCCGGCGACTTCTTGCCGGCGATGATCTCCGCGACGCTGTCGTTGATCTGCTGTCCGAGTGCGGGCGCGTACGCCTGGTCGAGGTAGAGCTGGAAGCCGGTGTTCTTGGACAGGGCCTCCGCGACGACCTTGTTGTTGGCGTCGCTGACGGCCGAGGTGGCGTCCTTGACCGTGGGCAGCACGGCTCCGGTCTGGGCGGACCGCTTCTGGTTCTCGACGCTGAGCAGGAACTTCAGGAAATCGAGGGTGGCCGCCGGAGCGTCCTTGCCGACCGCGAAGCCGTTGCCGCCGCCGAAGACCTCGGTCGCGGCGCCCTTGCCGCCGTCCACGGCGGGGAACGGGAAGAAGCCGAGCTTGTCGCCGAGACCCTTCTTGCTGGTGGAACTGGACCCCTGCACCGCCGGCGCCCACTGCCCCATCAGCTCCATGCCGGCATTGCCGTTGCCCATGGTGGCGGCCTGGCCGTCGGGCGAGCCGTACTCGGCGCCCAGGAAGCCCTTCTGGAACGGCTGCAGGTCGACGAGTTCCTTGAGCCGCTCACCGGCGGCGACTAGGTCAGGGGTGTCGAAGTTCTTGCTGTCCACGGCCTTCTGCAGCGCGTCGACACCACCGATGCGCATGGCCAGGTACGACCAGTAGAAGTGGGCCGGCCACTTGTCCTTGCCGGCGAGCGCGACCGGGGTGATGCCTGCGGCCTTGAGCTTGCGGACCGCGTCGAGCACGCCGTTCCAGGTGGTGGGGGTCTCGGTGATGCCGGCGCGGGTGAAGAGTTCCTTGTTGTACCAGAACCCGACCATGCCGATGTCGAACGGGATGCCGTAGATCTTGCCGTCGATCGTGTACGGCTGCATGGCGGCGGGCAGGATGCCGCTGACCAGGTCCTTCACGTCGTCGGTGAGGTCCTTGACCAGGCCCGCGTCCACCTGCTGCTTGAGCACGCCGCCACCCCAGGACTGGAACAGGTCCGGCGGGTCGCCGGCCTGGGTGGCGGTGGTGAGCTTGGCCTTGAACGCCTCGTTCTCCAGGGGCTGGATGGTGAACGTGACGTTGCTGTGCGCGGCCTTGTACTCCTCGGACAGCGCGGCCCACACGGGCAGCATCGGTTCGGTGTTCTGGATGTGCCACCAGTTGATGGTCTGCGGGGCGTTCGGGTCGCTCGACGCTTCGTCGCCGCTGCACGCGCTGAGCAGGTAGGCACCGGCGCCGGCACCGGCGAGGCCGAGCAGCGTTCGGCGGGTGAGGTGGGTGGTCATGATCCATCCCTTCGGGACTCACTGAGGGTGCGGAAACGCCGGCCAGGCCGGCACGGTTCAGACCTGGATCTCCGGAACTTTCAATGCTTCTTCGGTGTTACCGATCGATGGCCGGCACGCTACGAGCTGTTTCGGCGGCGGTCAAGACCCCTGTCCAGCCGGGAAAAGACCGACTAACGTAGTGAAGACTTCCTATGGCTTGGTACCGCATAATTTCCGGAAGTTCATAAACCCGCACAGAGGAGCCCTCGTGTCGATCGACACCGCTGACGTGGCGACCGCTGCCCGGTCGATCCGCAACCCCGTCCTCGCCGGGTTCCACCCGGATCCGTCGATCCTGCGCGTCGGCGACGACTTCTACCTGGCCACCTCGACCTTCGAGTGGTATCCGGGAGTCCGCGTGCATCACTCGCGCGACCTCGTCAACTGGCGCACCCTGGGCGGGATCATCACCGACCGCCGCCTGCTCGACCTGCGTGGCTGCGGCGACTCCAACGGTGTGTGGGCGCCCGACCTGACGTACCACGACGGCGAGTTTCACCTCGTTTACAGCGACGTCGCCAGCTTCGCCAGCGGCTACTGGGACCCCCAGAACTTCCTGGTGACCGCGCCCGACATCGCCGGACCCTGGTCGGATCCGGTGAAACTGCACGGCCGTGGGTTCGACGCCGCGCTGTTCCACGACGACGACGGCACCACGTGGCTGCTGAGCATGAGCGCCGACTGGCGACCCGGCCGGGACCGCTTCGGCGGGATCGAGATCCAGCAGTACGACCGGGCCACGCGCCGTCTCGTCGGGCGGCCCCGGATGCTGTTCATGGGCACGTCGGTGGGGGTCACCGAGGGCCCGCACCTCTACCGCCACGACGGCTGGTACTGGCTGATCACCGCCGAGGGCGGCACCAGCTGGGAGCACCAGGTCACCGTCGCGCGGTCGCGGGAGCTGTTCGGGCCGTACGAGGTGGACCCGGACGGGCCGTTGCTCACCTCCGTGGGCCGCCCCGATCTGCCGTTGCAGAAGGCGGGTCACGGCAGCCTGGTCCGCACCCCGGACGGCGGTTGGTATCTGGCGCACCTGGTGGGTCGTCCCTACTCGCCGCTGGGCAACTGCGTGTTGGGCCGCGAGACCGCCATCCAGCGGGTCGAGTGGCCGGAGGGTGGCTGGCCCCGGGTGGCCGGAGGCGTTCCGGCGGAGCAGGTCGTCGCCCCCGACCTGCCCCCGCACCCGTGGCCGGCGGAGCCCGCCACCGACCACTTCGACGAGCCCGAGCTGGGTCATTGCTGGTCGACGCTGCGGCGCCCGGCCACCGCGGACTGGGTCGACCTGCGCTCGCGCCCGTCGCACCTGCGGGTTCACGGGGGGCAGTCGCCGGTGGGGCGTCAGACCCCGAGCCTTGTGGCACGGCGCGTCGGCGCCACGCACTGCTCGCTGGAGACGACTGTCGAGTTCGACCCGATCGACCACCGTCAGCTCGCCGGGATCACCGCCTACTACAACACCCTGAACTGGCACCACCTCTACCTGACCCGCGCCGACGACGGGCGCGCGGTGCTGGAGTTGCTCAGCTCCGACAACGGCCGGCGCACCGCGTACCCGGAGTTGACCGTCGACGTCGGCGGCGTCACCCGGGTCGGCCTACGCGCGGTGTTCGACGGGCCGGTGGTGCGCTTCGACTACGACCTCGGCGCCGGCTGGCAGCGGCTCCCCGTCGACCTGGACGCGACCATCCTGTCCGACGAGCACGCGGCGCTGATCATCGACGGTGAGCCGGCGGCGTGGGGCTTCACCGGGGCGTTCCTCGGCCTCTGGGTGCAGGATCTCGGCGGCGACGGCGTGTATGCCGACTTCGACCTGGCCACCTATCAGGAGCACTGACGACGGGGGGTGCCGACCGGGGAAGCGATCCTTCTCCCGGTCGGCGCCGCAGCGTGGCCGGCGGATTGAACGTTTGACGTCGCATCGACGTACTGGTAACTGTTAATACAGTTTCCTGATTCTTGCGACGTCCACCGGGCCGACACGCCACCGGCCGGCCCGCGGTGCGCCGCTGCATCCCCCAAGGAGCACCATGGTGCGCACGAGGACAACCGCCTACGCCGTGGGCGCGCTGCTGATCGGCGTCGCGGCGGTCGGCTACGGCCTGCCGTCAGCCAGCGCCGCGACCGCCGGCCCGATCACCGGCCTCGGCGGCAAGTGCGTCGACGTCGCCGCCGCCAACACGGCCAACGGCACGCCGATCCAGCTCTACGACTGCAACGGCACAGCAGCCCAGACGTGGACGGTCGGCAACACCGACAACTCCATCCGCGCGCTCGGCAAGTGCCTGGACGTCACCGCCGCGTCGAGCGCCGACGGCGCGAAGGTGCAGCTGTACGACTGCAACAACACCGGTGCCCAGAAGTGGACGGCAAGCAACGGCGCACTCGTCAACACCGGCTCCGGCAAGTGCCTCGACGTCACCGACCGCAACACGGCAAACGGCACCCGGTTGCAGATCTGGACCTGCTCGGGCACCACGAACCAACGCTGGACGCTCCCCGGTGGCGGCACCCCCACCCCCACCACGCCGACGGGCGTCAACCTCGACGACCCGGCGAAGAAGGACGTCGCCATGCAACTCGTCTCGGCTGCGGAAAACTCCTCCCTCGACTGGCGCGCGCAGTTCTCCTACATCGAGGACATCGGCGACGGGCGGGGCTACACGGCCGGCATCATCGGTTTCTGCTCCGGCACCGGCGACATGCTCGAACTGGTCGAGGCGTACACCCGCGCCAAGCCGGGCAACGTGCTTGCCGCGTACCTGCCGGCTCTGCGTGCCGTCAACGGCACGGACTCGCACGCGGGCCTCGACCCGAACTTCCCCCGCGACTGGCGGACCGCGGCCACCGACTCGGCGTTCCGGGCCGCGCAGGAGGCCGAGCGGGACCGGGTGTACTTCAACCCGTCGGTACGCGACGGCAAGAACGACCAGGTCCGGGCGCTCGGCCAGTTCGCCTACTACGACGCGGCGGTGATGCACGGGTACGAGGGCATGCGTCAGATCCGCAGCCGCGCCCTCACCCGCGCGAAGCCACCGGCCCAGGGTGGCGACGAGCGGACCTGGCTCAACGCGTTCCTCGACGAGCGGGTCATCGAGATGCGCAAGGAGGCCGCCCACTCGGACACGTCGCGCGTCGACACGGCCCAGCGGGTGTTCCTCAACAACGGCAATTTCGACCTGAACACCCCGTTGGTGTTCGCTGTCTACGGCGACCAGTTCCGGATCGGCTAGACCCCCACCGGCACTCGCACGACGCTCAGGGCGCCGCCTCGCGGCGCCCTGAGCTGTTTGCCGTGACCGGGCACACGTCTTGCCTTGACGCTGGCGACAAGGTTTAGCGTTGGCCCCACGAGCTGGTCGAGGAGGTCGCGATGCTGATCGGCGAGCTGGCGGAACGGGCCGGCACGAGCACCCGCACGCTGCGCTACTACGAGGCGCACGGGTTGGTACGGCCGCAGCGCTCGGCAAACGGCTACCGCGTCTACGACGAGGCGGAGCTGCGGGTCGTCCGGGAGATCCGGGCGCTGCTGGACGTGGGTTTCGGCCTCGACGACGTCCGCCCGTTCGTGGCCTGCCTGCGGGCGGGCAACACCTCCGGCGACGTCTGCCCGGACTCGGTGCTTGTGCTGCGACGCAAGCTCGCGGAGGTCGACGACTACCTCGAACGGCTCGGCGACGTACGCCGGCAGTTGCACGACCAACTCACCCACGCCATCGCCCACCGGGAGGACACATGCCCCAGGAAACGGCAGTCGGCTCGCTGATCACCGTCACCGACGACACGTTCGCCGAGCTGGTCCTGGCCAGCGAACGACCAGTGGTGGTCGACTTCTGGGCGGACTGGTGCCCGCCCTGCAAGATGATCGAAAAGAGTCTCGCCGAGCTGGCGGGAGAGTTCGGCGACCGGATGGTGGTGGCCAAGCTCAACAGCGACGACAATCCCCGGACCACGCGCGCCTACGCCGTCATGTCCCTGCCGACGCTTCTGGTGTTCCGGCGCGGCGAGGTCGTCGGCTCGATCGTCGGGTCCAGGCCGAAGACCTATCTGCGACAGACCCTGACCACGCACGCCGGCCTCTGACGGTCAGCGCCTGCCGAGTTCGGCCTCCAGCCGCTGGATGAGCGTCTTGCGGCCCTTGCCGTCACGTTCGGTGCGCAGGGCCGCCCGGAGCTGGCGCGTGTCAAGGCCACGAACGAGCTTGGCCGCCTCGGCGACAGGCATCTCCGACATCCGGCCGCCCGTCCGGGCAGCCATTCGCGGCTGCTTGGCGGGGCCGGTGGCGTCTCGCGGCTGCTTGCCGGGGCCGGTGGCGTCCCTGCGCGCCCGCTTGGCCGGGCTGGTGGCGTCCTTGCGCGCCCGCTTGGCCGGGCCGGTGTTGGCGACGTACTGCCTGCCGGAGCGGGACGCTTCACGCTTCTTCGTGTCGGTCGCGCGCTTCTGACTGTCCGACAGCTCGTCCCAGGCACGCTTGGGCAGGTACCGACTTGTCGTACCGCCCCGGCGGGCGCGGGTGTCGCCCTCCTTGGTCTGCCAGTTCTCGTTGCCCCAGCGCTGGAGGGACTTCTGCCGCTCGTCCTTTTCGCCAAGGAATCCGCCGCCGCGCCGCTTGTACTCCTGCGTGAGTAGCTGCGACTTGCGAGCCGACCACTGGCCCTTCCTACCGCCCTTGTCGGATGCCTTGATCTCTTCCTTGATCTGCTCCCGGAGCTCGGGCTTCGTGTACCGCGCCATGGCTCGCAGCTACCCGGGACCGCGCCGGCTATGCCTCCGGCACGCCGTGTTGACCTCAACCGGACACGAGGTTCTAGCCTCCTTGCGGAGGTACGGAATGAGTATGGAAGTTACCGCGTGGACGTCCCTGCACCGCGCGATGAACGCCCAGGAAGAACGACCGCTGTCCCGTGCCACACTGAAGCGCATCGGGAGGTTCGCACGACCACACCGCCGACTGATCGTCAGGTTCCTGCTGTTGAGCGTGGTGACAGCGGTGCTCACGGTGGCCGCGCCGGTGCTCGCCGGCCGGGTGGTGGACGCGATCGTCGACGGCGCCGACAGCGGCGTCGTGATCCGGTTGGCCGCGCTGATCGCCGTGATCGCCCTGGCCGAGGCCGGCCTCGGCCTGGTGACGCGGTTCCTGTCCGCAAGCATCGGTGAAGGGCTGATCGTCCAACTGCGGACAGCCGTCTTCGACCACGTCCAGCGCATGCCCGTGGCGTTCTTCACCCGAACCCGTACCGGCGCGCTTGTCAGCCGCCTGAACAACGACGTGATCGGCGCGCAGCGGGCGTTCAGCGACACCCTGTCGGGCGTCGTCGGCAACGCCGTCACCCTGGCCCTGACGCTTGCGGTGATGCTCACCTTCTCGTGGCAGATCACGCTGCTGGCGCTCGTACTCCTGCCGATCTTCGTGCTCCCGGCCCGGCGGATGGGTTCGCGGCTCGCGCAGTTGCAGCGCGAGGCGGCCGAGCACAACGCGGCAATGAGCACCCGGATGACCGAACGTTTCTCCGCGCCCGGCGCGACGCTCGTCAAGCTGTACGGGCGGCCGGCCGAGGAGTCGGCCGAGTTCGCGGCGCGGGCGCGGCGGGTGCGCGACATCGGTATCCGCGCCGCAATGCTCCAGTGGGTCTTCATCACCGCGCTCACCGTTGTCGGCTCGCTGGCGCTGGCCCTCGTCTACGGACTCGGCGGCGTGTACGCGCTGCGGGGCAGCCTCGACGCCGGCACCGTGGTCGCGCTGGCGCTGCTGCTGTCGCGCCTCTACGCGCCGCTGACCTCGTTGGCGAGCGCCCGGGTCGAGGTGATGAGCGCGCTGGTGAGCTTCGAGCGGGTGTTCGAGGTTCTCGACCTCAAGCCGCTGATCCTCGACAAACCCGACGCCCGTCCGCTGCCGGACGGGCCGGTCGCTGTGGAGTTCGAGGGGGTACGGTTCGGCTACCCGTCGGCCGAGAAGGTGTCGCTGGCGTCCCTGGAGGATGTGGCGAAGCTCGATGCGCGCGGCGGCGAGGAGGTACTGCACGGCGTGTCGTTCCGCGCCGAGGCGGGCCAGATGGTCGCTCTCGTCGGCTCGTCCGGGGCTGGCAAGTCGACGATCGCCCAACTCGTCCCCCGCCTGTACGACGTCGAGGACGGCGCGGTACGCCTCGCCGACGTGGACGTACGCGATCTGTCGTCGGATTCGATCCGGGCGGCTCTCGGCGTGGTGACCCAGGACGGGCACCTGTTCCACGAGAGCATCCGCGCCAACCTGGCGTTCGCCGCGCCGGGCGCGACGGAGGAGGAGATGTGGGACGCGCTGCGCCGGGCTCGGCTGGAGGCCCTGATCCGTTCGCTGCCCGACGGGCTCGACACTGTCGTCGGTGAACGGGGGTACCGCCTGTCGGGCGGGGAACGGCAACGGCTCACCATCGCGCGACTACTGCTGGCCCGCCCGCGTGTGGTCATTCTCGACGAGGCGACGGCCCATCTGGACTCCACGTCGGAGGCCGCCGTCCAGGAGGCCCTCGCCGAGGCGTTGGACGGGCGGACGAGTGTGGTCATCGCACACCGGCTGTCCACAATCCGCGCGGCCGACCAGATCCTCGTCGTCGAGGACGGCCGCATCGTGGAACGTGGGCGGCACAGTGAGCTGCTCGCCGCCGGTGGTCGCTACCAGGATCTGTATCGCACCCAGTTCGACCAGGACGAGCCGGAGGCGCCGCAGCAGCGCGTCGCGACCGTCTGAGGAGTGCTGTCATGCTGCCGCCCGCCACGGTGATCCCGTGACGGGCGGCGGCAGGTGGTGTCAGTCGTCGTCGCCGGACTTGTCGTCGTCATCATCATCGTCGTCGTCGTCGTCGTCGTCATCGTCGTCGTCATCGTCGTCATCGTCGTCGACCGGCTCCTGCTCGGCCTTGACCACAGTGCCGTTGTCGCGGTCGACGTCCACCTCGTGCTCGATGTCGCCCGCGACGATCTCGACGCTCCAGACCGGCCGGCCGTTCTCCTCCTCGGCCTCGACCTCGACGATCTGGCCGCCGCCCGCCTTGGCGAGGGCGATCTCACCAGCGCGTTGCTCGTCCACCGCGCTGCCCGCCGGCGCGGTGCTGGCCGAGGGAGAGCCCGCCGACGGCGTACCCGATGGGGTGCCGCTGGTGCTCGGAGCGGGCGTGGTGGCGGTGTCGTCAGTGGCCGTCGGGGCGACGGTTGCCGCGGCGAGTGTCGTGCCCCCGGACCGCGAGTTGTTCGCGGCGGTGACGCCGAGCGCGACCCCGGCCACCGCCAGCACCGCCGACCCGCTGACCGTCGCCAGAAGCAGATTGGTGCGCTTCATCGTGGTGTCCACCTTTCCTCGGTTGTCGACTCTGAGGATCGGTCGAATCGGGATAGCACCGCGCTGTCCAGACGATAAGACCGGGTTAAGCCGCGGCGTCCCAGTAGATCTTGGACAGTTTCCGTCAGGCACTGACGGAAACTGTCCAAGATCTCCGACTGCCGGACGGCGCGGCGGCTGCCGGACGGCGCGGCGGCTGCCGGACGGCGCGGCGGCTGCCGGACGGCGGTACAGCGCGGCGACGGCGGCCTATGCCTCTCGCTGCGGCCCGAGCCGCAGCAGCACCTGCGTCCCGCCTCCCGGAGCGGCACGCAGCTCCAGCCGGCCGCCTCCGGCCTGCGCGGCGCGGCGGGCGATGTCCAGGCCCAGACCTGTCGACCCGGCCGAGCTGGCACCCCGCTCGACAGCGCCGGCCGGCATTCCCGGCCCCTCGTCCATCCCCGGCCCCTCGTCGGCGACGGTGAGCAGCACCTCCCCCGCCTCGGCGGCCAGCCGGACGGCGAACGGCGTCCCGTCGGGCGTGTGCGCGAAGACGTTGCCGAGCAGGGCGTCCACGGCGGCCGTCAGGTCGTCGGCGGGCACACCGACGAGGAGCGGGCCGGGGGTCAGGTCGAGACTGACGGCCCGGCCGGTGTCCTCGGCCAGCACCGACCAGAACGCGACCCGGTCGGCGACGATGGCCGCGGCGTCCGAGGCGGCGGTGCCCGGCGTCGGCGTACGCCAGCGGGCCTGCCGGATCAGCCCGGTGACCGCCCGTTCGAGCCCGTCGGCGGCGGCCGTGATCCGGGCCGCGTCGTCCGGGTCGCGCAACGACTCGGCCTCCAGCCGCAGCGCCGTCAACGGTGTGCGTAGCCGGTGCGAGAGGTCGGCGACCTGCTCGCGCTCCTGCACCAGGAGGACCTGGATCCGGGCGGCCAGATGGTTGAGCGCGCCGGCGACCTCGCGCAGCTCCGCCGGGCCGGCCGGCGTGACCCGGGCGTCCAGTTCGGCGTTCGCGAGGCGGTGCGACACGGCGGACAGCTCGCTGATCGGCCGGACCAGCGTGCGGGCCAGCCGGTCGGCGACCGCCAGCCCGATCAGCACCAGAAGCACTCCGAGCAGGGCAAGCACCAGCCAGGCCCGGGTCACCCCGGCGGTCAGCTCCTGTTTCGGCACGACGATGCGGATCACCCCGGTGCCGTCGGCCCGGCCCTGCACGGCGATGACCACCTCCCGCCCCGCCGCCGACTCGCCCGTGAGGCTCTGCCCGCGTGCCGCCAGGGCCACCGCCGGCGTACGGGGTGCGGGAGCGCCGAGCACAGTGCCGTCGGGCAGGAAGACGCTCACCTCCCGACCGGACTCGGCGGCGAGCTGCTCGACGGTGACCCGGATGGTGGCCGCGTCGGCGGTGCCGACCACGGGCACGAGGCTCTGCGCGTCGGCGGTGGCCCGGACTGTCGCCCGGTCCTCGGCGACGGTGCGCACGAGCAGCGCCAGCGGCACCAGGAACGCGATGAGGGTGAGCACACTGACCGCCGCGACAAGCAGCGCGAGGCGTGCCCTCACCGCTGTGCCACCGGCGCGTCCAGTCGTACACCGACGCCCCGCACCGTGTGCAGGTAGCGCGGCTGCTGGGCGCTCTCGCCAAGCTTGCGACGCAACCACGACAGGTGCACGTCGACGGTCTTGTCGGCGCCGCCGTACGGGATCTGCCACACCTCGGTGAGCAGCTCACGTTTGGTGACCACCTGGCCGGGCCGTCCCGCGAGGTGGTGCAGCAGGTCGAACTCGCGGGGCGTCAACTCCACTGTCGCACCGTCGAGGGTGACCTGCCGTGCCCGGGGGTCGATGCGCAGTCCACCGACAACCAGCGCCGGGTCCTGCGTGTCGCCGCCCGTCGGGCCACGCCGCAGAACGGCCCGGACGCGGGCGTCGAGCTGCGCCGCCGTGAACGGCTTGACCACGTAGTCGTCCGCGCCCGCGTCGAGCACCCGCACGATCTCGGTCTCGTCGTCGCGGGCGGTGGCCACGATGACCGGAACCGAACTCACCGCGCGCAGCATCCGCAGCAGCTCCCGCCCGTCCAGGTCGGGCAAACCGAGGTCGAGCACGACGAGGTCGGGACGGTCCTCCAGGGCGTCGCGCAGCCCGGCCATCGCGGTCGAGGCCGCGGCCACCGCGTGCCCGCGTTCCCGCAGAGCCCGGATCAATGGGGTACGGATCGTCAGGTCGTCCTCGATGAGCAGCAGGCGGGCCACAGCAGGCAGGCTAGCCGGTGCGGCCGGGCCCGGGGCGGGCGTTAGCAGTGCCTTAACGTGCAGATGTGCCGGCCACAACCGAGGTTCGGGGATAGTCAGAGGATGGGCCGTCGTTCGATTCTCGTCGCCACCGGGTGGGTGGCGACCGCCGCCGTGGCCACCCTCATCGGGTTGGGCGCGATCCGGCTGGTGGGCGAGAGCATCACCGGCACCCCGGGCGGGGTGCGCAGCGAGGCGGAGATCGAACGGGCGCTCGCCTCCCCGGAGCCGACGCCCACCGGCACGACGGCGGCCGGCACGACGCTGGCCGCGCCGGCCGCCAGCCCCGGGTTCCGCCGGGGCTTCGCCACCGAGGGCGGCACGGCGGTGGCCGAGTGCGGCGCCGACGGGGTACGCCTCGTCTCCTGGGCGCCCGCACAGGGTTTCCGGGTCCGCGACGTGGACCGGGGCCCGGACGACGACGTCGAGGTCACGTTCGAGGGGCCGGGCGGCGAGCACGAGCTGAAGGTGCGCTGCATCGGCTCGGAGCCGGTGGCCGTCGCCGACGACTGAGCCGCCGCTCCTCGACGCCGGGTCACCGCCCCGGGTGCTCCGGTTTACCCCAGGAAGCCCAGGGTAGGGAGCGCGGTGCGGCGGACGGCAGGCCGTCCTTGAGCACGGTGGTCCGGGAGGCAACGAATGCGAGCGATGGTGTACCGCGGACCGTACCGCGTGCGCGTCGAGGAGAAGGACCGGCCGGTCATCGAGCATCCCAACGACGCGATCGTCCGGGTGACCCGGGCCGCGATCTGTGGCTCGGATCTGCACCTCTACCACGGGATGATGCCGGACACCCGGGTCGGGATGACCTTCGGTCACGAGTTCGTCGGTGTGGTCGACGAGGTGGGGCCGTCGGTGCGCAACGTCAAGCGCGGAGACCGGGTGATGGTCCCGTTCAACGTGTACTGCGGGTCGTGCTTCTTCTGCGCCCGAGGGCTGTTCAGCAACTGCCACAACGTCAACCCGAACGCCACCGCCGTGGGCGGAATCTACGGTTACTCGCACACGTGCGGCGGCTATGACGGTGGCCAGTCCGAGTACGTCCGGGTGCCGTTCGCCGACGTCGGGCCCAGCCTGATTCCCGAGTGGATGGACGACGACGATGCCGTCCTGCTCACCGACGCGCTCGCCACCGGATATTTCGGCGCGCAGCTCGGCGACATCGTCGAGGGCGATGTGGTCGTGGTCTTCGGCGCCGGTCCGGTGGGGCTGTACGCAGCCAAGTCGGCCTGGTTGATGGGAGCCGGCCGGGTCATCGTCATCGACCACCTCGACTACCGGTTGGAGAAGGCGGCGTCGTTCGCCCACGCCGAGACGTACAACTTCGCCGAGTACGACGACATCGTCGTGCACATGAAGAAGATCACCGATCACCTGGGCGCGGACGTGGCAATCGACGCGGTCGGGGCCGAGGCGGACGGCAACCTCCTCCAGCACGTCACCGCCACGAAACTGAAGTTGCAGGGCGGCTCCCCCATCGCGTTGAACTGGGCCATCGACTCGGTCCGCAAGGGCGGCACGATCTCGGTGATGGGCGCGTACGGGCCGATGTTCAGCGCCGTCAAGTTCGGCGACGCGATGAACAAAGGGCTGACCCTGCGGGTGAACCAGTGCCCTGTGAAGCGGCAGTGGCCGCGCCTGTTCGAGCACGTCCGCAACGGCTACCTCAAGCCCAGCGACATCGTCACCCACCGGATTCCGCTGGAGCACGTCGCCGAGGCGTACCACATCTTCTCCGCCAAACTCGACGGCTGCATCAAGCCGCTTATCGTTCCGAGCGCCGCCTGACCCGACCGGGAGTCCTTCATGCCGTACACAGCGGACAAGCCGAAACTGGCCGAATCCAGCGACGAGCTGCGCGCCCGTATCCCCGGGTGGGGCGTGGACCTCGACCCGAAGGACCGGCCCTCGGTGCCGAAGGAGCAGTTCGATCCGAACCTCAACGGCGCGCACTGGGAGTTCCCCGAGCGACAGCCCGAGAAGTGGCCGCGGGAGAGGTCGATCGAGCACAAGTTCCTCACCCCGGTCTTCGGCACCTCGTGCCCTCCCAAGGGGCTCTCCGGGGTGATCCGCCGGTACTCCTATCGTCGGTACAGCGAGGGGCGAGCGGCGCACTGGCTGCTCCTGCTCGCGGCGGACCGGGTGGACGCTGCGGAGAGCACTGTCGCGTCGTTCCTGACCCGTCGCCCCGACAACCTGGTGGCCGAGACCGGTGTCCTGAGCGAGTTCACCCGGCACGGGCTCTCCTCGCGTCTGCGCGGCAAGCGCGTGGACCGGGTGCACCACCCGCTCGACCCGATCATCGTCACCGCGCCGTGGGTGCTGGCCGGAGGGGCCGCCTATCTGGTCCTCCGTGGGCTCGCCCGACGCGGACGGTCCTCTACCCGGTAACCCGCAGCCCGGCGATGAGGATGCCGACCATGCGGCGGGCGTCGTAGCGGGGGTCGTCCGCGCCGATGCAGAGGTTGCCGACACCCCGCAGCAGTACGAGGGCACCCACGTCGGGGCGGATCTCGCCCGCCGCTGAGGCAGCGGCGAGCAGTTCGGCACACACGGGCACCAGCCGGTCGATGAAATAGGCGTGCAGCGTCTGGAAGGCGGCGTTGTCGGATTGCAACGCCTCGGCGAGGCCGTGCTTGGTGACGAGGAAGTCGACGAAGAGGTCGATCCACTGCGTCAGCGCCGCGTACGGCGTGCTGCTGCTTGCCAACAGGGCGGGCCCGGCCTCGGCGCACGCCTCGACCTGGTGTCGGTAGACGGCCACGATGAGGTCGGCGCGCGTCGGGAAGTGCCGGTAGATCGTGCCCACGCCGACCCCGGCCCTGGTGGCGATCTCGCGGACGGGCACGTCGACGCCGGAGGCGATGAAGGCCGAGGCGGCGGCGTCCAGCAGGGTCGCCTCATTGCGCCGCGCGTCGGCCCGTTTCCGGGGTGCCGGACGCGCTGATCCGCTCTCGATGTCGGCCACTGCGCCGCTCCTTCGGTCACTACGACTTGGCAAACGGAACCGGGTTCCGTATATTCGTTACCGGAACCTGGTTCCGCTTGCCCAGTCTGCCAGATCAGGTGGGCCGCGGCCAACACACCCCTGCCACATGGAGGAACAGTCATGCAATACCGCACCTTGGGTCGCACCGGCGTCCAGGTCAGCACGCTCTCGTTGGGCGCCATGAACTTCGGCAAGATCGGACGAACCACCCAGGAGGAGACAACAGCAATCGTCGACGCCGCCCTGGAGGCGGGCATCAACCTCATCGACACCGCCGACTGGTACAGCCTGGGCGAGTCGGAGGAACTGGTCGGCAGGGCCATCGCCGGCCGTCGCGACGACATCGTGCTCGCCACGAAGGCGGGCATGCCGATGGGCGACGAGCGCAACCATCAGGGCAGCTCACGCCGCTGGCTGGTCACCGAGCTGGACAACAGCCTGCGGCGCCTCGGCGTCGACCACGTCGACCTCTACCAGATCCACAGGTGGGACCCGACCACCAGCGACGAGGAGACCCTGTCGGCTCTGACCGACCTCCAGCGGGCCGGCAAGATCCGCTACTTCGGCTCCTCGACCTTCCCCGCGTACCGCATCGTGCAGGCCGAGTGGGCCGCCCGGGAACACCACCTCAGCCGGTACGTCACCGAGCAGCCCAGCTACTCGATCCTCCAGCGCGGGATCGAGACCCACGTCCTGCCGGTCACCGAGCAGTACGGCCTCGGCGTGCTGGCCTGGAGCCCTCTGGCGTCGGGCTGGCTGTCCGGCGCGGTCCGGGCCGGACAGGAGATCACCACCAGCCGCTCGACGATCCTGCCGGAACGCTTCGACCTCGGCATCCCGGCCAACCAGGCCAGGATGAACGCCGTCGAGCAGCTGGCCAAGGTCGCCGACGACGCCGGCCTCACCATGATCCAGCTGGCGCTCGGTTTCGTCACCGCGCACCGGGCCGTGACCAGCGCGATCATCGGCCCCCGCACCACGGACCATCTGCGTTCCCAGCTCGCCGCGGCGGACACCGTGCTTTCCGGCGACGTGCTCGACGCCATCGATGCGATCGTCGCTCCCGGCGTCGACCTGGCCGCCCACGAGAAGTTCGACACCCCGCCCGCCCTGCTCGACCCGGCACTGCGGCGTCGCTGACACCGAGAGGAGGCCACACATGCACCATGGACACCGAACGCTGTTCGGGATCATGACCGCTCCGTCGCAGGTCGACTACCAGGACGTCCTGCGGGTCTGGCGCGAGGCGGACGCGATCCCGAACATCGAGCACGCCTGGCTCTTCGATCACCTGATGCCGATCGCCGGCGACCCCAGCGGGCCGACGTACGAGGGCTGGACACTGCTCTCGGCCCTCGCCGCGCAGACCCGGCGCCTGCGCCTCGGTCTGCTGGTGACAAGCAACCGCTTCCGGCCGCCCGCGATGCTCGCCAAAATCGCCACGACCGTCGACGTGGTCTCCGGCGGGCGGCTGGACTTCGGTATCGGCGGAGGTTCACGGCCCGGTCATCCGCTGGCCCGGCGCGAGTACGCGGCGCACGGGTTGCCCTTCCACGACTTCGCCCACTCGGTGGGAAGCCTCGCGGAAGCCTGCACCGTCATCCGGCGCCTGTGGACCGAGGCGGAACCTTTCGACTTCCATGGCACGTACGTCGATCTCACGGGCGCCTTCGGCAACCCCAAGCCGGTCCAGCGTCCCCACCCTCCGATCCTCATCGGTGGACGGTCCGCGCCGGTCCTGCGCGTGGTCGCCGAGCACGCCGACCTGTGGAACATCCCGGGCGGCGACATCGACGACGCCGTGCACCGGAGCGCACTGTTGGACCGCTACTGCGCCGAGATCGGTCGCGACCCCGCGTCGATCAGGCGATCCATGGTCCTCCAGGTCTCCTACGACGAGCCCGACACGACCCTGGAGGCGATCCGCACGGCGATGGGCGCCGGGTTCTCGCACATCGTTCTGGGGCTGGCGGCGCCATACCCCGCGCATGTTGCGCAGCGGGTCAGCGAGCGGCTCATCACCCCGGCCGGCTAGCACCCGGAGTTCACCGGAAGGTGGTGTCCCGGGACGGTGGCCGGGCCGATCACTGTCGTAAGGTGCCAGCATGGCGCACCCCGCACGGCCCGATGTCGGGCCTTGCGGGACGCACGGGGGCCACCGCCGGCAGTACCGTGCCGCAGCCCGATGACGTCGACCTGGTGGGCCGCTGCGCCGCCCCGACGCGTCAGCCATCTGCCGGCCGTCGACCCCGAACTGCTGCGGGTAGCGCTCGACCCGCTGCCCCCGGGCGCACCGGCTGTCGTGCACTACCGGCCCGTGGCCGTGGGTCCGCTGGGTGACCTGGTGAGCACCCTGCTCGACCAGTTGGACAGCGTGGCGCTCGCGATGTTTCCCAACTGGTTGCCGGGTGCGGCCGGCTTCGACGGTCAGGGCGAGCTGAGCGCGGCGGCGGCCCGCTCGCTGGCGGCCCGCACCGCCGCCCGGTCGCGGCACTTCGGCCCGTTCCTGATCGACCTGGCCGAACGCGCGACACGCGGTGCCCGGCAGCCCGGCGACCGGCTCCGCTTTCCGGCGGAGGTACGCGCCGCCGGGCTCGCCCGGGTGATCGCCGAGGCGTACGACCGCACGGAGTGCGTCCTTCTCGTCACCGTGCCCGAGTTGGACCCGGACGCCGAACGGACCCTCGTGGCCGCCGCCGAGTGGCTGGTGCGCCACGGCGGCTTCACGGTGTGGCTGACCGGCACCGCGATGCGGCACGCGGACCGGGTCCGTTCCGTGCCGGTGACGGTGCCGGCGCGCTTCGCCGAGCTGGCCGACCCGAGCAGTCGGATTCCCGACGTGGTCGGCCCACCGGAGCCGACGTTGCTGGCCTGGCCGCCGATCGCTGGTGTGCCACGCGGCGACAGCCCAGCCGAGCAGGCACTCGAACGCGCCCTCGCGTCACACCGGTGGGCGCGTGGGCGGCGGTGGAATCAGATCTACGATCCGCATCCGCTCGGCGAGGCGTACCGTCTGGATCTCTTTTGGCCCGCCGAAGGTCTTGCGGTCGAGGTGGACGGCCCGGAGCATCGAGGGCGAATCGCTTTCGCCAACGATCGGCGGAGGGACGTTCGGCTGCACCTGCTCGGGCTGAGCGTGCTCCGCTTCACCAATGAACAGGTGCTGTCCGACGTGGCGGCGGTGGTCGACGGGATCCGTCGTCTGCTGGCCCGCCGACGCGCGGACGGCACGCATCCCCTTGGAGATGAGACATCATGACGAGCCCGGCGGACGTACCGAGCCTGACGTCGAACCAGATCAACGCCCTCGTGGTGCTGATGGTCGAGGCGCGCCGACTCACCAACGTCGAGCTACGTGAGCTGGCCGGCTTCTCCCTTACCGGCAAGGACAACAAGCGGCTCATCGACCTGGGCCTGGTCGAGACCGACAGGGGGCACCGGCCGTTCGCCCACGAGCTGACCGACGAGGGCTGGCGGGTCGCCCGCCAGCTGCACACCGCCGCGCCGCCCAAGGGAGCGGGCTCGGCGACGCGGTCCCTGCTCACCGTCCTCGCCAACCTGCACCGCTCGCTGGACCGGCTCCGGGTCAGCCACGGCGACTTCTTCAAGCAAACCGACGGCGCGGGTCCGGCCGCCAGCACGCCGGAACCCCCCGTCAGCACGCCACAACCCGCCGCCACGCCGGATGCGGCCGCCGCTGACGTACAGGCGCTGGTGCGCGAGGCGTACCGGGAACTGGCAGCGGCGCCGGGGGCCTGGGTCGGCCTCGCCGACATTCGGGACCGGCTCGCCGACACCGACCGGACCGCCCTGGACGCGACGTTGCGGGCGATGGTCGGCCAGGAGAACGTCCGCATCATTCCGGTGGCCAACACCAAGTCGCTCACCTCGCGCGACCGCGCCGCGGCAGTGCGGATCGGCAACGAGGACAACCACGCCCTGGCGATCGGCCCGGCGTGATCTCCGACGAGCAGCGCGCCGCCCTGGAGGCGGTGAGTCTCAACCCGGCGGTCACCCCCGACGACGTCTGGCGGGCCAGCCCGCACAACGTCCCGGAGTTGCACGAGAAGGTGGTCGCGGAGATCCTGCGCGGGGTGGGACGGGCGCGCACGGACGACACGACGGTGCCGCTCGGGGTGGCCATGCAGGGCCGCGCGGGCGCCGGCAAGACGCACCTGCTCGGCGCGGTTCGTGAACGCGTCCAGCGCGACGGCGGCTACTTCTTCCTGGTGGACATGGTCAGCGGCAAGACGTTCTGGGAGAGCGTCGCCCTGGCCCTGGTGGAGGGCATGGGTCGCGACGCGATCGGCTGGGGCACCCAGCTACGTACCTTCCTGCGCCGGCTCACCGCCCAACTCGGCCTGCCGGTCGAGGTCCGGGACGCGATCGCTGGGACCCGGCCGGTGACCCGGGAACACCTTGACACCTTCATCCGAGGGCTGCGCACCCGTGACCGGGAGGTCGGACGGGACTGCCAGGACACCGCGCGGGCGCTGGTCCTGCACGGCGCCATCGACTTCGAGGCGCAGGACGTGGGTTACGCCCACCTGATCTCCGAGCCGGGCGACCCGCAAGCGCGGGCGGCGTGGGGGCTGAGCACCGCGCTGCGGACCCCGCAGCAGATCGTGCAGGACATCTCCCGGCTGATGGCCCTGACGTTGGACCCGACGGTCATCGCCGTGGACCAGCTCGACACGCTGTTCGCCCAGAGCAGCACCTCCCTGTGGGAACAGCACGCCGGGCTGGAGGACGCCCAGGCGAGGGTGGTCGGGCCGATCGCCGACGGCCTGCTCAAGCTCCGTGACGTCACCCGTCGGACACTGGTCGTCGTCTCCTGCCTGCCCGACACCTGGGAGTTGCTGACGCGCAGCGCGCCCACGCCGGTCAGTGACCGGTTCCGGCAGGCGACTCTGCCGGATCGGATACCCACTGCCGAGATCGGCCTGGCCATCGTGGCCAAGCGGCTCACCGACGCGTTCGCGGGACCGCGCTTCGTCCCGCCGCACCCGACCTGGCCGATCGACCCCGCCGCCTTCGCCGACGCGCCGACCCTGACACCACGCGCCTTGCTGCGGCGGGTGGACCGCCACGTCGCCTGGTGCCGCGACCGCGACGAGGTCACCGAACTCGACCGGCTCATCGACGGCGCCGACACGGCGGCGACTCCGGCCGTCGTGCCCGGCCGGACCAGTGACCAGGCCGCCGACGAGCAGAAGCTGCGCGAACTGGACGCCCGCTTCGCCGAACTGGTCGACGCGGCGGACGTTTCGGCCGCGCTCGCCGCGGCCACCGAGGACGAGCGGATGCCACCATTGCTCGCGGCCGGGCTGGCCGCCTGGATCGCCGAGCAGGCGCCGACGGGTGCCGCCTACAAGTACGATCCGCCGCCCAGTCGCAAGCCCGCCCTGCACGGGCGGTTGATCGAGGTGCTCGACGAGGCGACCGAGAACGAGGCGCACTGGTGCTTCCGGGCCATCGCACACTCCAACGCGATCGCGGTCACCGCGCGGGTCAAGGCCGCGTGCACAATGGCCGGACTGGACCGGGACCTGCCGCAACGGCGACTGGTGCTGCTGCGTAACGGCCCGTGGCCGACGGGCAAGCGTACGACGGAGGTGTTGACCGCCTTCGACGCGGCCGGCGGCGTTCGGTGCGCGGTGACGGAGGCGGACCTGCGGGTCTTCGCGGCGCTGCGGGTGTTGGCGGGCGAGCCGTCCGCGGTCCTGCAGGAGTGGCTGCTCACCCGCCGCCCGGCCAGCGGCACGGGTCTGTTCCGGACGTTCTTGCCGGGGGCTGACCACGCGGCCTCCAGCACGGAAGGTTCGCCGCAGGGGCACCTCGACGACGGCACCGACGAGACGACGGCCGACGCGACCGCACGGGTCACCACCGATTCGCCCGACCCGGCGGTCGTCGCCGACGGGCGGTCGATCGGCTTGGGGCGGACCGTCCAGGGTGGCAAGCCGTTCGCGGTGGATCTGGAGTCGCTGCGCCGGCACGCCGTCGTGTTCGCCGGCTCGGGTTCCGGTAAGACCGTGCTGATCCGCCGGCTCGTCGAGGAGTGCGCCCGGCAGGGTGTCTCCTCGATCGTGCTCGACCCCAACAACGACCTCGCCCGGCTCGGCGACGCGTGGCCCGAGGCACCGAGCGGCTGGAGCCCCGGTGACGCCGAGCGAGCCGACGACTATCTCGCCCACACCGAGGTGGTGGTGTGGACGCCCCGGGTCACCGCCGGCCGGCCGCTGAGTTTCCAACCGCTGCCCGACTTCACATCGCTACGTGAGTGGCCCGACGAGTTCGACCAGGCGATCCGGTCCGCCGTGGAGGCCCTCGCGCCGCGGGCCGGCGTCGACCGGCCCACCAAGCTGGCGCAGCAGGGCAAGGCCGTGCTCACCGAGGCCCTCCAGGCGTACGCGCGCAGCGGCATGGTCGGCCTGCACGGCTTCACCGAGTTCCTCGCCGAGCTGCCCGAGGGGGTCAGCCGTCTGACGCGGGCCGACAAGCTCGCCCAGGAGTTGGCCGAGACGCTCAAGGCGGCGATGGTCACCGACCCGCTCTTCGGCGGGATCGGCGCGCCGGCCGACCCGGGGTTGCTGTTGACGCCGTCGCCGGGCCGGCGGGCACGGGTCTCGGTCATCAGCTTCGTCGGCCTCACCTCCGACCAGGAACGTCAGAGCTTCGTCAACCAGTTGCAGATGGCGCTCTTCGCCTGGGTCAAGCGGCACCCGGCGGGTGACCGTCCGTTGGGCGGCCTCTTCGTGATGGACGAGGCACAGACGCTCGCCCCGTCGACCGGCAACACGGCCTGCACGGCCAGCTCCATCGCGCTCGCCTCGCAGGCCCGCAAGTACGGGCTCGGGTTGGTCTTCGCCACCCAGGCGCCCAAGGGTCTGCACAACCAGATCTCCGGCAACGCGACGACGCAGTTCTTCGGGCTGCTCAACGCGCCCGCGCAGATCGACGCCGCTCGCCAGTTGGCCGAGGCCAAGGGCGGACGGCTGCCCGACATCGGCCTGTTGAGCAGCGGCGAGTTCTACGTGGCCGGGGAGGGGTTCTCGTTCGTCAAGGTCCGCACCCCGCTGTGCCTCACCCATCATCCGAAGGCGCCGATGACTCCCGAGGAGGTCGTCGCCCGCGCCCGCCCGGCGGGTGATCCGCACTCTGGCAGGCCGTGACGGCAGCGTGGCGCGGCGGCCGGAAGCCGCCGCGCCACAGAGCCGATCCGAGGGTACGAGGGTCAGCTCGCTGCAGGAGACCGACTGCCAGGTCCAGTTGCCGCCGCCCCCGTCGGTGCCACCCACTGATGCCTCGCAGCGCACATGGTCAGGCGATCGAATCGACGCCGATAGTTCCGATGAATTTCCGGATCTCGGCATCCGGAGGTCGCGTCCGGCCTCATGATCGACCTTTGCCTGCGGAGACCATGTGCACGTATGACGTCGAGCCCTGCGTGGACGGACGACTGCCAGCGTTCCGGAGAGCTTCCGGAAGTTGTTGACGCGTTGGAATTCCCGCTGTAATACTCCGATCCATTACGGTCGATGCGATCCCGCTTCGTCGGGTTTCGATCGGTCTCCCCACCACCACCCGGACGGCCGGAGTACGCGCCCCCACCGCACAACCCGGCCCGGTAGAAGGGGCACCAGATGAGCACTGTCCCTGTCCAGACGCCCGTACGGTCGAAACGACTCCGAGCCCTGCTGTCCGTCGTCGCCACCGCCGTCGCGGCGTGCGGCGTCGTCATCGCGGCCACCGCCACCCCGTCCAGCGCCGCCACCTGCAACGGCTACGTCGGGCTCACCTTCGACGACGGGCCGACCGGCAGCACCAGCGCGCTGCTGAACGTACTGCGCGCCAACGGCGCACGGGCCACGATGTTCAACGTCGGCCAGAACGTCCAGAACAACAGGTCCGCGGCGCAGGCCCAGGTGGCCGCCGGCATGTGGATCGGCAACCACAGCTGGAACCACGCCCACATGACCTCGATGAGCCAGTCGCAGATGCAGTCCGACCTGTCCCAGACCAACTCTGCGATCCAGTCCGCCACCGGCGTCCAGCCGAATCTGTTCCGGCCCCCGTACGGCGAGACCAACTCGACCCTCCAGTCCGTCGCCTCGTCGCTCGGCATGCGACAGGTGATCTGGGACGTGGATTCGCAGGACTGGAACGGCGCAAGCGTCAGCCAGATCGTGGCCAACGCCAGTCGCCTCCAGGCCGGCCAGGTCATCCTCATGCACGACGGAATCCAGAACACCCGGGACGCCATCGGTCAGATCATTGCCAACCTCACGAGCCGCAACCTCTGCCCCGGCATGATCTCGCCGTCCACCGGACGCGCGGTAGCGCCCGACGGCACCACTCCCCCACCCGGCACCACCCCGCCGCCGGGCACGACACCACCGCCCAGCACGACACCACCGCCGGCCGGCGGCACCTGCACGGCGGCGGCGACCACCACGAACGTCTGGGGTGACAGGTACAACACGTCGGTGACCGTCAGCGGTGCCAGCACCTGGACCGTCGTCGTCGCTCTCACCGCGCCGCAGAAGGTTTCCAGCGTCTGGAACGGCAGCGCCAGCTGGGACAGCAGCGGCAACGTCATGACGGTGCGCTCCAACGGCAGCGGCGCCACCTTCGGCTTCACCACGATGTTCAACGGCAACAGCAGCGCCCGACCGCAGATCCGCTCCTGCACCGCGGGCTGACCGTCTTTGCCCTGGTCCTGCGGGGCGGGCGGCGGACGCCCCGCAGGACCCCCCATCGAGCGACCGTTGCCGGCCGCGATCCTCAGTTGTCGATCCGGACCCGGTCGCTGTCGCCGTCGGAGAGGAACGACGCCAACGCCCCTGCCTGCTCAGTCACTGCCGTGGCCTCGGCGCGGGAGAGGCGGCCCAGCGGTGTGACGCGCACGGTTGCCGCGTCGACGGTCCACGTCGCTGCCACCCGTCCGTCCACCAGCACCACCCGCTCACCGGCGACCGAGAGGCCACGGTGGGCGTGGTCGATGATCCGGCTGCGGTCGTGGTAGCCGAGGATCGCGTTGTCGAACGCGGGCAGGAAACGTACCGGTGCTGGTGTGCCGGGGTCGGGACGCGGCGCGTCGGGGAGGTCGAGCAGTTCGCGGCCACGCTCGTCGCGGAACGACACAAGCGTCTCCCGCAGCGCGGCCACGGCTGCCGGCAGGCCGGCGAGCCCACACCAGGCCCGCAGGTCGGCCGTGGCCGCCGGGCCGAACGCCGCCAGATACCGCCGGACGAACGCCTGGCCGACCGGGTCGGAAGCGTCCGACGCCGGCGGGTCGACCTCCCGACCCAACCAGGACGAGATCGGTACGTTGCGCACCCCCGCCCTGGTGCGCCACACCCCGCGCGGCGGCAGCTGGGCCATCGGTACGAGCGCTGTCACCATTTCACCGAGCGCCCGTGGCCCCGGCGCCGGCCACCGCTCGGCGAGCGCCCGCCCGATCTCGGCCATCGTGCGGGGCTCGCCGTCGGCAAACAACGCCCGGCCCACCGCTGCCAACTCGTCGAGGTCCATCCCGTCGAGGTCGCCTCGGTAAACCCCGAGCACCCGTTGACGCAGCATCGCGTCGTGCCGGGCGCGCCAGGTCAGGACGTCGGCGGCGGTTACGAGGTGGACGGTCCGACGCATCAGGTGCGTGCGTACCACCTGCCGCCGCAGCAGCAGGTCCGACAGCACCTCCGGGTCGAAGGCGCGCAGCCGTGACCAGAGCCCGACGTACGGCTCCTGCGGCTCCTGCGCCTGGAGACCGCCGAGCCATGCGACGGCGTCGAGGACCGGCAGGTCGGCGCGATCGAGCAGCAGTTGCCGGGCGAGCGTCGCACGGTTGAGCGCCCGGTTGTCGAGAACCGTCATCCGGCGCGCCGGATCGCGCGGCTGGCCGGCCGCGTGGTGACAACGCTCGTGTGCTCTGCCGCTGGCGTCACGAGGACGTACGGCCGTCGAGCGCCTCGCGCAGGATGTCCGCGTGTCCGGCGTGCTGGGCGGTCTCGGCGATGAGGTGCGCCAGCACCCGCCGCACGCTGTACGCCGTACCCGGCTCGTGCCAGGGCGCCGCCGGCAGCGGCTGCCGGGCCGACAGGTCGGGCACGGCAGCGATGATTTCCACACTCCGCTCGGCCACCTGCCGGTAACGGTCGATGACCTCAGCGAGCGTGTCGCCGGGCAGCATCCGCAGGTCGTTCTGGTGGTCGATCGCCCACTGCGGAAACTCCCGGGCGGTGCCGGCCGCCATGTCGGCCCAGGTGACGCCCTCGGGCAGGTCGTAGCTCATCGCCGAAGGGCCCTCGACGACGAAACGCATCCAGGTGTCCTCCATGGACGCGACGTGTTTGATCAGACCGCCCAGGCACAGGGCACTGACCGTGGGACGTTCGCCGGCCTGCTCGTCGCTGAGGTCACGCGTCGTGTTGATCAGGGCGAGACGGGCGCTCGCGAGCTGGTCGAGCAGCTCGACGCGTTCCTGGTCGAGGGCTGTGGTCGGGCTGGTCGTGGCGGTCATGGTGATGAGTTCCTTCCGGTCGTTCGCGGTGTCGGGCACGAGACGACGATCGCAGGCGAAGCGGTCAGGTTGTGTCCTCTTCTCCTGGCATCATCGGAAGCCGTGCCGAAGACCTCAGCTCGACTGCTGTCGCTGCTCTCACTCCTTCAGGCGCGTCGGGACTGGCCCGGCGCGCTGCTGGCAGAGCGGTTGGCCGTCAGCCCGCGCACCATCCGCCGGGACGTCGACCGCCTGCGCGAACTCGGCTATCCCATCGTGGCCAGCAAGGGCCCTGAGGGCGGGTACCGGCTCGGCGCCGGCACCCGACTGCCGCCTCTGCTGTTCGACGACGAGCAGGCCATCGCCGTCACCGTCGCACTCCAGATCGCCACGACGGCCGGTGCGGGCATCGAGGAGTCGGCAGCGCGTGCGCTTACCACCGTCCGGCAGGTAATGCCCGCGCGGCTGCGCCACCGCATCGAGGCCCTACGGGTCACCGCCGTCGAGCGGTCGGGCCGACCGAAGCCGCAGGCCGACAGCGGCGTACTCCTGGCTCTCAGCACTGCCGTGCACGCTCGCGAGGTGCTGCGCTTCGACTACGCCCCGGCCCACCCGCAGGCGCCCGGCGCCGACATCAGGCCGCGTCGGGTGCAGCCCCACCACGTCGTCACCTGGGGTGGGCGCTGGTACCTCGTGGCCTGGGACCTCGACCGCGACGACTGGCGGACGTTCCGGGTCGACCGGATCACCCCTCGGACGCCCACCGGGCCTCGCTTCACGCCCCGCGAGCTGCCCGGCGGGGACGTGAGCACCTTCGTCGTCAGCCGGTTCCAGGGCTACGACGGTTGGCCGTGCCGGGGGGAGGTGATCCTCGACCTTCCCGCCGAGGCCGTCACCCCCTACCTCAGCGACGGCGTGGTCGAGCACCTCGGCCCCGGCCGCTGCCGCCTCGTGGCCAGCTCCTGGTCGTGGACGGGGTTGGCCGCAACCATCGGCAGGTTCGACGCCGACGTCGAGGTGGTCGGCCCGCCCGAGCTCAGCGACGCCTTCGCCCGGCTCGCCCTCCGCTACGCCGATGCGGGCCGGCGGCGGTGGCCTTGTGTAGGACCGTCGGCGACGGGGTAGGGTCAGTTTCGGGTCAAGACATGCGCCCTCCACAGGTCAACTCTGCCGCGACACGGCCGCGGCGGGCGGGCCATCCCCTGATTCGAGGGTGGAGGTGTCATGTGACAGACCAGGTCCCCCTGCCGCGCCCGGAGGCGAACGGCCGGCACTCCGCTCACCTGATCGACCCGATCATGATCCTGACGCTGAGTCGTGACGGGTCGACAAGCCTGATCCACGTCGTCGGCGAGATCGACATGAGCAACGCCCACCTGATCACCGAACTGGTGGAGCTGCTCTGTGTCGCGCCGACATCACTGGTCACGCTGGAGAGCGCGGAGAAGCGCGGCGTTTCGACCGGCCGGGCGACGGAGATCGCCGCCCGTACGGTGAACAAGGAGCGGGCACGCTCGGGCGAAGCCCGCACGGCGAGCCGGTCGTCGGTGGCCGACGTGTCGTCCGGGCATCGCGGTGGGAAGCGCTCACACACCGGCGCCAAGGGTCGCACCAAGGAGCAGTTGTACAACGAGGCCAGGCAGCGCGGCATCAAGGGCCGCTGGTCGATGTCGAAGGCGGAGCTGGAGCGAGCGCTGTCGAAATAGCGGCGTACGGTCGTGACATCGGTTCACGATGGCCGAATACCGACAACACTGGATCGGGGAAGTGTCCGGTTCCGCCCGTCTAGCGACACTCTTGGTGGAACGATGCATGACGTGGGAACTGCAGAGACTTCTATGCCTGTCATCTCGCCGCTCGCCGGCGAACCGATCAAGCGCGCCGATGCCGAGCGACTCGCGGGCGTGCTGAAAGCGTTCGCCGACCCGGCTCGCCTGCGGCTGCTCAGCCTGATCCAGTCCGCGCCAGAGGGCGAAGCGTCGGTCACCGACCTGACCGCGCCGCTCAATCTCTCCCAGCCGACCGTGAGCCATCACCTGCGGATCCTCACCGAGGCCGGCCTGATCGAGCGGGAAAAGCGCGGCGTCTGGGCGTACTACCGCATCGTGCCGTCCGCGATCGCGACGATCGCCGACCTGCTGACGCCGCCTCGCAAGCGGCCGACGAAGAAGACCCGCTGACGCCGACGCTACACAGCCGTCCGCCGGTGCGTGGGCGGTTCCCGTCGGGCCGGGGGCACCCAGCCCGCGTCGCCGTGCACCCCGGCGAGCAGGTCGGCTGTGGTGTGCGCCGAGATGCCGGGATCCACGCTGTCGGTGAACCGCCCGACGACCGCCCGTACGTGCCGCTGGGCCGGGTCGGCGAGACCGTCGTAGACGGCAGCGAACAACTCCCGGGCCGGCTGCCGGAGCCAACCGGCCGGCAGGAGGTCCCGGGGCAGCTGCGGGTCGAGGATGGGAAAGCGCCGGTAGGTGTCCATGATTTCGGTACGCGCCCGCACCGCCGCCGCGCCGTCGACCTCCCCGGATCGCACCTGCGGCACCAGTGGCGCCCACCGCTGAAGGAACTCCTCGTAGTGCCCGCTGATCGCGTCAATGTCCCACGCGTCGATGAGAGCGCGTCGGCTGTCCGCGTCGAGCGCGATCTGCCGCCCACGGAACACCGTGACGGCGCCCCTGGTGAGCTGTACGAGTCTCGCCTGGGCGCGCGGCGTCAACTCGTACGGGGAGATCCACAGCCCGTCGTACAGCGGCGCGTACCCCAGCCACCGGAGCTGGCCCCGCAGGGCCCTCCGTTGCGTGCCGCGGTCCTGGGGCAGCGAGAAGGCAACTGTCGTCCAGCATCCGTCCCAGGGTTCGGCGGCGGTGGTGGAGGTGAGGATCCAGTGGCCGCCGACGGAGAGGTTGACGGCGGCGGCCTGGGTGAGCCGGTAGGAGCTGTGTCGTCCCTGCCGGCTGCCCTCCAAGACCCCCCGTCGGGCCAGCCGGCTGATCGCGGCACGGGCGCCGGCCGTCGTCACGCCCGATTCGGCGAGCAGCGCGACGATGGCGGCGGACGGGAGCGCGGCGCGGGCCCGCAGCGTGTAGTCCGCCAACAGGGTCACCGCTACGCCCTGCGGTGAGCTGCCTGCCTGACGCCGGGGCATCCGGAGCGAGTGCTCCCCATCGTCCGGATAGATCTCCTCGATGTTGAACGGACTCGTCACAGGCACTCCGGGCTCTGCTCAGGATCGGTCCACCGACTGTAGACGGACCGGCGGCGGGCCGGGGATTCCGAGGCCCGCGAAACCTGCCGCCCATGATCGAGGTGCGTCGATTGACACTTCTCGGTCCGGAGACGACACTATCTGCATTGCGACGCCGCACAGAGCCGGGCACAGGGCGAGCACACGTTGTAGGCGATGCGCGATCACCGCGGGCAGCCGGGCACACCCGCCATCCGAGCGCGCATGGCCGATCTTCAGCCGCACAGCTGAGCGAAGGAGTCGTCCCCCGTGAGAATCAGAAGGAAACTGTTGCTCGCCCTCACCGCGTCAGTGGCCGCGATCGGTCTGGTGATCCCCGCGTTCCAGCCCGCGTACGCCGCGTCGCTGACCGAGGTGACAAGCTTCGGCGACAACCCCGGCCGGATGCGCATGCACGTCTACGTGCCGGACAACCGCCCCGCCAACCCGGCGATCGTGGTGGCCATGCACGGCTGCGGCGGGTCCGGCCCCGGCTTCTACTCCGGCAGCGAGTTCGCGAGCCTGGCCGACCGGTACGGATACGTCGTGATCTACCCGAGCGCCACCCAGCAGGCCGGGTTCGGCAACTGCTTCGACACCTGGTCCGACGCCGCCAAGCGCCGTGGCGGCGGCAGCGACCCGGTGTCGATCATCTCCATGATCCGTTACGTGCAGCAGCAGTACGGCGGAGACCCCAACCGGGTGTACGCCACTGGCAGTTCGTCCGGCGGCATGATGACCAACCACATGCTCGCGCTCTACCCCGACGTGTTCAAGGCCGGCGCCGCCTTCATGGGCGTGCCCTTCAACTGCTTCGCCAACGCGGCGGACTACCCGCCCGGGGCCAGCCAGTGCACCGGCGGCAACATGAACCGCACTCCGCAGCAGTGGGGCGACGCGGTCCGCCAGGCGTACCCCGGCTACTCCGGCCCTCGCCCCCGGGTGCAGTTGTGGCACGGCACCGCCGACACGCTCGTTCCGTACTCGCTGCTCCAGGAGACGATCGAGCAGTGGACGAACGTGTTCGGGCTCAGCCAGACACCCACCTCCACCGACACGCCGCAAGCCAACTGGAACCGCCGCCGGTACGCCGACAGCGGCGGCACCGTCCAGGTCGAGGCGTACAGCATCCAGGGCGCGGGGCACAGCCTGCCCAGCGCCGGCATGGCCGCAGCCGCCCTCGCGTTCTTCGGCCTGACCAACCCGCCGACCACGCCGCCGCCGACCACGCCGCCTCCGACCACGCCGCCGCCGACGACCCCGCCGCCGACGACTCCGCCTCCGACCACCCCGCCCCCGACGACTCCGCCTCCGACGACCCCGCCGCCGGCCAGCGGCTGCGGTGTGGCAGTGGCAGTCAACGCCTGGAACAACGGGCTGACGGAGAACATCACCATCACCAACAGCGGCAGCAGCGCCATCAACGGCTGGTCCCTGGCCTTCGCTCTGCCGAGCGGGCAGGCCATCACCTCAGGCTGGAACGCCTCCTACTCCCCCACCTCGGGGCAGGTGACGGCCAGGAACCTCAACTACAACGCCACAATCCCCGCCAACGGATCGATCACCATCGGCTTCCAGGCCACGCACACAGGTAACACCGCACGGCCCAGCTCGTTCACCCTCAACGGCGCGTCCTGCACACTCGCCTGAGGGCGGCGGTACTCCGGGGGTGGCGTCGGCCGGCGTACATCCCCGGAGTACCGGCCGTCGCGGTCCGACCGGCACGACGCGCCGGTCCCGCGCGGAGCGAAACCATTCGCCCCGGCCGGGCTATTCGCCGCTGGGGACCTGGTCGGTGACCTCGTCGTAGCCGACAGGGGCGGGAGCCCCGGTCGGCGCGTAGATCACGCGGAGCACGCCGGTCGGGAAGACCTCGGTCGCCGTGACCTTCAAGTGGTACGGCGTCTCGCCCTCGTCGAACAGCCGGCGACCCTTGCGCGCCGCCACCGGGTGCACAAGCAGGCGCAGCTCGTCGACGAGGCCGGCGGCGAGCAGCTGCTGCACCACGGAGATCGAACCGGGGATGAGGATGCCCCTGATGCCGGCATCGGCCTTCAGCTCGGTGACCGCGTCGACCAGGTCGCCCTGGACGAGTTCCGAGTTGCGCCAGGTGAACTCCAGCGGCTGACGCGAGACGACCACCTTGCGGACGTCGCCGAGCTGCTTGGCGAAACCGGCGTCCTCCCCGCCCGCGGCCTCACGGTCGGGCCAGGCACCGGCGAAACTGTCGTACGTCTCGCGGCCGATGAGCAACACGTCGGAGGTGTCGTAGTCCTCGCCGACGGCACGGCCCATGTTCTCGTCGAAGTAGGGGAAATGCCAGTCGGGGTCGATCTCGGCCACCCCGTCGGCCGAGATGAACAATGTGGAGATGACCTTCGCCATCGCGGTGCTCCTTCGAGTCGGGTGATGTCGGCACGTAGACCGGCACAGCATCCCAAACTCGCCTGTCCACCACGGCCCCGTCACGGCGGCGCGCCGCAACAACGAACGAGCCCCGGTCGATCCCCTGAGGATCGACCGAGGCTCGTCGGTTGAGGCAGTGGTCAGGCCACGTCGAACCTGTCGAGCTCCATGACCTTCGTCCAGGCCGCGACGAAGTCGTTCACGAACTTGTCACGCGCGTCCTGGCTGGCGTAGACCTCGGCGAGGGCACGCAGCTGGGAGTTGGAGCCGAAGATGAGGTCGACAGCGGTAGCGGTCCACTTCACCTTGTCGGTCGCGAGGTCCCGGATCTCGTACACGTGCTCCTCGGACTCCGACGCCTTCCACCGGGTGCCCGGGGAGAGCAGGTTGGCGAAGAAGTCGTTGGTGAGCACGCCCGGCCGGTCGGTGAGGACACCGTGCTGCGCACCGCCCACGTTGTTACCGAGAGCGCGCAGGCCGCCGACCAGGACGGTCATCTCGGGCGCGGTCAGGTTGAGCATGTAGGCGCGGTCGATGAGCAGCACCTCCGGCTGGGTCTTCTCGCCGGGGCGCAGGTAGTTGCGGAACCCGTCCGCGCGCGGCTCGAGAACCCGGAAGGACTCGACGTCGGTCTGCTCCTGGGTGGCGTCGGTGCGACCCGGCCGGAACGGCACTGTCACCTCGACACCGGCGTCACGCGCCGCCTTCTCGACAGCGGCCGAGCCGGCGAGCACGATCAGGTCCGCGAGCGAGATCTTCGCGCCACCGGCGGAGTTGAAGTCCCGCTGGATGCCTTCCAGGGTCTCCAGGACCGTCGCGAGCTGCTCCGGCTGGTTGACCTCCCAGTTGCGCTGCGGCTCAAGGCGGATCCGGGCACCGTTGGCGCCACCGCGCTTGTCGGTGTAGCGGAAGGTGGCGGCCGAGGCCCACGCGGTCGAGATCAGCTGAGCGGTCGTGAGGCCCGACTCCAGCACCTTCGCCTTGAGCGCCGCGATGTCGGCGTCACCCACGAGCTCGTGGTCGACGGCCGGCACCGGGTCCTGCCACAGCTGGGCCTCCGGAACCCACGGCCCGAGGAAGCGGTCCACCGGACCCATGTCACGGTGCAGCAGCTTGTACCACGCCTTGGCGAACGCCAGCGCGAACTCGTCGGGGTTCTCCAGGAAGCGGCGCGAGATCTTCTCGTAGGCCGGGTCGACGCGCAGCGACAGGTCGGTCGTGAGCATCGTCGGCTTGTGCTTCTTCGACGGGTCGTGGGCGTCCGGGATGATCGCCTCGGCGTCCTTGGCGACCCACTGCTTCGCACCGCCGGGGCTCGTGGTGAGCTCCCACTCGTAGCCGAAGAGGATCTCGAAGAAGCGGTTGCTCCACTCGGTCGGACGGTCGGTCCAGGTCACCTCGAGGCCGCTGGTGATCGTGTCCCCGCCCTTGCCGCTGCCGTACGTGCTCAGCCAGCCCAGGCCCTGCGCCTCCAGGGGGGCGCCCTCGGGCTCGGGGCCGACGTGGTTGTCGGCGACACCGGCGCCGTGGGTCTTGCCGAAGGTGTGGCCACCGGCGATGAGGGCGACAGTCTCCTCGTCGTTCATCGCCATCCGGCGGAACGTCTCGCGGATGAAGTGCGCCGCCGCCAGCGGGTCGGCGTTGCCGCGCGGGCCCTCCGGGTTGACGTAGATCAGACCCATCTCGGTCGCGCCGACGCCGGCCACCATCTCCTTCTCGGAGGCGTAGCGCTCGTCGCCGAGCCAGGCGTCCTCGGGACCCCAGAAGATCTCCTCCGGCTCCCAGACGTCCTCACGGCCGAAGCCGAAGCCGAAGGTCTTGAAGCCCATCGACTCCAGGGACACGTTGCCGGCAAGCACAAGCAGGTCGGCCCAGGAGATCTTCTGGCCGTACTTCTGCTTGACCGGCCAGAGCAGCCGGCGGGCCTTGTCCAGGTTGGCGTTGTCCGGCCAGCTGTTGAGCGGGGCGAACCGCTGGCCACCGTCGCCGGCGCCACCGCGGCCGTCCTCGATGCGGTAGGTGCCCGCGGCGTGCCAGCTCATCCGGATCATCAGGCCGCCGTAGTGGCCGAAGTCGGCCGGCCACCAGTCCTGCGACGTGGTGAGGACCTCGGTGATGTCCCGCTTGAGGGCCTCGACGTCGAGCTTGGCGAACTCCTTGGCGTAGCTGAAGTCCTCTCCCAGCGGGTTGCCCTTTGACGAGTGGGCGTGCAGCACCGAAAGGTCGAGCTGGTTGGGCCACCAGTCCCGGTTGGAACGCGGACGACCACCGGTCTTGGGGGTCGGCGAGTCGATCGCCGGGTTCTCGCTCTCACTGCCGTGGGCGGTCACGGAGTCGTGCGCCACGGGGCAGCCGGCGGCCGCCTTCTCGTCCACGCCCTGCGGGCTGACAGGGCGGTTGTCCTGGGTGTCGCTCATGTACTTCCTTCCGAACTGACGGATTCCGAACTGGCGGATCACTAGGAGGTGCGTTCGGTCGCGCAGCTGGGGCAGACGCCCCAGTAGACGACCTCCGCCTCCTCGACCACGAAACCGTGATCGTTGGAGGCGGTGAGACAGGGAGCGTGGCCGACAGCGCACTCGACGTCGGCGATCGCACCGCAGGAGCGGCACACGACATGGTGGTGGTTGTCCCCCACCCGCGACTCGTAGCGGGCGGTCGCTCGGGCCGGTTGGATGCGGCGCACCAGACCGGTGTCGGTAAGCGCGCGCAACACGTCGTACACCGCCTGATGCGAGATCGTGGGGTGGTCCGCCCGGACCAGCGCGATCACCGTGTCGGTGTCGACGTGCGGGTGATCCCGCAGCGCCGCGAGCACGGCCACCCGGGGCCGGGTCACGCGCAGCGAGACCGCTCGCAGCTGGGCCTCGATGTCGGACGTCACGTGCAGACCTTAGCCCGCTAGTTTGGAATAAATCAAGTTTATGGCCGGCTGCGGCGGCCCGACATGCCCCACATCACCGGCCACCCAGGTTACGGCAGGGGCACCTCGGCATTGCCGTATCGAGGGAAACTCCAGCCGCCCGTGCTCAGCGACGGCGCAGCGCCAGCGCGACAGCCGCCAGGACCAGCGTCGCCCAGACCGGCACCCAGAGGGGCCACTGCTGCGCCAGCGTGCCGAGCGCGCCGCCGACGGCGTAGGCGGCGAGCGTCAGCAGGCCGAGCAGCGAGCCTTTCCGGGCCTGCGACCGGCTGTTTCCGGGGCCGGCGATCCAGCCGACGATCCGCTCTCCGGTCTTGGCGACGGTTCCCGACTGGTACGTGATGGTGGTGGCGACCCCGGCCGTGCGCACGAACAGGGTCGCCAGGGAACCCATGGCCAGGCCACCGAGGGCAGCGAGCGCCGCCCGGGACTGCGGGCCGGAGCGGCCGTACTCGAGCAGGACGTTGACGGCCGACCACGCCGCGGTGGCGACCACGACGGCGGCGATGCCGCGGGCCGCCGACGTGCGGACAGTGCCTGTCGCCCGCAGTCGCGCCACCAGCCCGGCCCCGATGCCGAACGCCACAAGCGAGGCCAACGCGGCCGGCCAGGCCGGTTGGCGGCCAGCCGCGCCGACGCCGATGAAGAGGACGTTGCCGGACTGGTTGGCGACGAAGGAGCCGTAGCGGAGGAACGCGAAGGAGTCGAGGAAACCGGCGGTGGTGGTGGTCACCGCCAGGACCAGAATCGGATAGCGGAACTCGCCGTAGGCATCCTGCGGATCGGCCTGGCCCGGTGGGCGCGCTGGCTGTCCAGATCCAGTGCTGGCCATCGGTTCTCCACTGTTCCGTGAGGTATCGACCTCGCTTTACCCAATGCAGCATAGAGAGCAGAGAGTCAGTTTTTGCCCGCTTCGCGCACCGCCCACAAGCGGTTGACTCTCACCGGCCTGTGCGCCTTCCCCGTCGGCATTCCCGGCGGGCTCACACCTGCGCGCTGATCGTGATGCTGATCGCCCTGGCCTCGGGGAGCGACCGGCAGCGTCGGCGAGCACCCGACGCTGACGTCCCGTTCGACCAGGCGTACCGACGTCAGGTGCCGGTGCCGCTGTCGAGATATTCGGCGAGCCGGGCCGCGCCGGTGAGCATCGCCCTGCCGCGTTCGGTGAGCCGGTGCCGCCACTGGCGCAGTGACGCGGCGAGCGGTTCGGTGCCGCCTGCCTCGCGCACCTGACGCACCACGCCCGCGATGTGGTCGAGGCGGTAGCCACCGCGGCGCAGCAGGTGGGCGAGTTCGGCGTCGCGGACATCGTCCGGCGAGTAGCGGCGGTGGCCGGTCACCGGGTCGCGCACCGGCTGGAGAAGTCCGGCGCGCTCCCACTTGCGCACTGTCGCCGGTCGTACGCCGAGCCGGTGCGCCAGCACGCTGATCGGCACGGCTGCGCGGCCCTGCGGCCCGCGTTCGACCCCGACGAGAAGCGGAACGGCCTCCTCGACAGCGTCCAGCGTCTCCCGGTCACGTTGCAACAGGGCGTGGCCCCGGTCGATGACCCGCAACGCCGCGTCGATCTCGCCCCGGTTGACCGCGCGCATGATCTCGCCACCGGCCGCGTAACCGTGGCCGGGGATGAGCGCGAGGTAGGCGCCCAGCGCCTTGGCGTGCGCCTCGGTGAACCGGCGGTAGCCGCTCGGGCTGCGCTGCGCAGGCGGCAGGACACCGTCTCGCTCGTAGTTGCGTACGGCCTGCGCGGAGAGGCCGTACGTCCGCGCGAGGTCGACCGGTCGACGTACCCCCGCGTTTGAGGGTTTTGCCTGTGTCATTAGTGCTCGATCGCTCGAAAGTTTCAAAGGGTGGTTCAACGATACGGTTGATGGAATGACGTTCTCGCTGGACCTGCCTGCCGTACCGCCGGACCTGCTCGCGCTCGGCGAGCCCACACACGGCGAATCCGCCTTCCTCCAGATACGCAACGAGGTCTTCGCGTCGCTTGTCGAGCGCGGCTACCTGTCAATCGCGCTGGAGAGCGACCGCGCAGCGGGGCTGACCGCCGACGACTTCGTCCGGGGCGACGCCGGCGTGACGCTCGACAGCGCGCTCGCCGAGGGGTTCAGCCACGGTTTCGGCTCGGCCCCGGCCAACCGTGACCTGCTGCTGTGGATGCGGGAGTGGAACACGGGCCGGCCGGCCTCCGAGCGCCTGACGTTCCACGGCTTCGACGCCCCGCTGGAGATGGACCACGCCCCGAGCCCGAGACGGCACCTCGCCCAGGTCTGTGACTATCTCGGCTCGGACCGGTTCGCCGAGATCGACGATCTGATCGGTGCCGACGCCCGATGGAGCGACCCTGCGGCGATCTGGGAGCAGGGCAGGTCGATCGGGCGTTCCGCCGACGCCCACCGGCTGCGGGTGATCGCCGACGACCTGCTGACCGAGCTGCACCTGCGGGCAGCCCAGCGGCCCGAGGGTTGGCAGGCGGCGCGGGTGTGGGCGACAAGCGCGCTCGCCCTGCTGCGCTACCACGCCGAGGCCGCCGCGCCGCTCCCGCAGGACGCCCGCTTCGCCCGCCTGGCACAGGTCCGGGACGCGCTGATGGCCGAGAACCTGCTCGCGATCCGGGAGGTTGAGGCTCACCGGGGGCCGACGCTTGTCTTCGCGCACAACAGGCACCTCCAGCGTGACCCGGGCACGATGACAGTGGCCGGGACCGATCAGCAGTGGTTCGGTGCCGGCGCGATCGTCGGGGCGCTGCTCGGCGACAGGTACGCGGTGATCGTCGGCAGCCTCGGCGCGAGCCCCACGCTGGGCATCGACGCGCCCCCCGCCTCGACGTACGAGGGCAAACTCCAGGACGGAACAGACCTTCCCCGGTACGTCCGCGCCGCCGACGTGGAGGCCGCCGAGAAGAGGCCCCACGACTACCGGTACTTCCCGCTCGACGCGGCCACGATCGCCCACGCGGACGGGGTGCTGCACATTCCGACAGGCGTCGACCCTGCCACGCTCGCCGACCGGATTCTCGCGTTGCCCGACGTCGAGCAGTTCGTCGCGACAGCCGAGAACGGCTCACCGGAAGGCGCGTGGGGCGACCGCTTCTTCTACGTCGGCCCGGACCGCCGCCAGCCGTTCGCCACGATCGTCGAGCACGACGTACCCGGCTTCGACGAAGCCTCGCAGCTCGACCGACCCGGCGTCTTCCGGCTCAACCTTGAGCTGGGCCGGGCCGAGTTCGAGCGACTGTTCGGCTTCGCTCCCGGCGACTTCGAGGCACACCGCGACAGCTTCGACTTCGCCAGGCTGGACACCGTCGTGCCGCACCCCGGCTATGCGCTGCACGGTTTCGCAAGCATCGTCATGCCCGGCCCGCAGATGCTGCCCGAGATCGACCGACTGCTCACGGTGGCCCACGCCCGAGCCGTCGACAGGCACGAGCGCGCATCGCGCAGGGCGAGGTGACGGCGCGGCTCACTCCGGCGGCCTGGCTCCCGACTGCTCGCTCACCATGTACGCCGCGTACCAGTCGGGCCAGTCGTCGTCCCGCTGGCCGGTGCGTTTCTCGTGCTCGCCGTGGGCGGCCGCCGCGCGCCGGAGCGCGCCCGCCAGGTCGCTCACCGAGCCGAACGACGTCAAGCCGCCCTCGACACGCCCCGGCAGCCTTGTCGTGATCTCCTGCATCAGCCAGGTGTTGCCGTCCGGGTCGCGGAACGAGGCCCGCGAGACGTAGCTGCGCCGCTCGGGATCGATTCCGTCGACCGGCCCGTCCGGCCCGACATGGAAGATGCCGCCCACCTCGACGCCCGCGGCGACCACTGCGTCGCGGGCGGCGGCGATGTCGGACACGACCAGGTACGCCACTGACGAGCCGGGCACCGCCGCCGTGAGATCCGGGCCGAACTGCACCGAGCAGTCGCTGCCGTGCGGGGTGAACTGGACGACGCCCGACGGCGTGCGGTCGAGCCGCCATCCCAGGCGTTCGTAGAACGCCTTCGCGCGGTCGACATCCGACACCGGTACGACGATCACCTCAAGCTTCGTGGCGATGCTCTCGACGCTCGCCATCACGCTCACGTCTGCCTGGGCGGTCTTCGGGCACATCGCGGCCTCCCCTGGGTCGAGCAGCGGCGTACCCGGTGGGCGGTGTCGCATGCGCGCGCCCCACGGCGGCCGGTCGCCGGGACGCAACCAACCCCGGGGCCGGGACGGAAGGGGCCGCGCCCGGCGTCGGGCCGGGGAATCTTCGGAGCCGGCCCTCGACGGCGGCTGCCCTGCCTATCGTTCAGTGAGGCGTGCGGTCACTTCGGGCCTCGCGTCGAGGTGCGTGCGAAGCGCCGCCGCTATCTCGCCCGCCGCGCGGAGCTGGTCCGGCGTGAGAGCGTCGACGAAGAGGTCACGCACGGCGCGCAGGTGCGGGACTGTTGCCCGGTGGAAGGCTTCCGCGCCGCTGGGCGTGAGACGCACCTCCGACCCGCGGGGAACGGTGGGGCACTCGCGGCGGCTGACGAGCCCACGCCGTTCCATCCGGCCCAGGTGGTGGGAGAGCCGGCTCCGCTCCCACCCGACGTGGGACGCGAGTGCGGAGGAGCGCATCTGCTGGTCCTGCGCCTCACTCAGCGCGAGCAGTACGACGTAGTCGCCCGGTGACAGCGCGGACTCGACCTGGAGGCGTGACGTGAGCTGGGAGTTGAGCGCGGCGGTCGTCTCGACGAAGTTCCGCCAGATCCGTAGTTCGTCAGTGGTCGGTAGCTGGCGCCGCCGCCGCTCAGGTGTGGCCTCCGTCATCTGCTCCCCCGGAATTGACGTGTCAATGACAAAGTTAGCACCTGTTGACACGTCAACCAGCGAGTCGACAACGGCTCCGGCGAAGGGAGAGTTCACAGATGTCTGACCTCGAATTCGGGCTCGACACCTTCGGCGACGTACCGGAGGACGGTTCCGGCAAGCCGCTCTCGCACGCCGCCGCCATCCGGCAGGTCGTCGACGAGGCGGTGCTTGCGGACGAGTTGGGCGTCGACGTCATCGCTCTCGGCGAGCACCACCGGCCGGAATACTCGGTGTCGACACCGGAGACCGTGCTGGCCGGCATCGCCACCCGTACCTCGCGTATCCGGCTCGCCTCCGGCGTGACGGTGCTGAGTTCGGATGACCCCGTCCGGGTGTTCCAGCGGTTCGCCACCGTCGACGCGCTGTCGAACGGCCGGGCCGAGGTCATCCTGGGCCGGGGCTCGTTCACCGAGTCCTTTCCCCTCTTCGGCTACGACCTGCGCGACTACGACACGCTGTTCGAGGAGAAGATCGAGCTGTTCGTGAAGCTCCTGGACGAGAAGCCGGTCACCTGGAGCGGCACCCTGCGTGCCCCGCTGGACAACGCCGACGTCTACCCGAAGACGGAGTCGGGCCGCCTGAGCACCTGGGTCGGCGTGGGCGGGTCGCCACAGTCGGTGGTGCGTACCGCCCGCTACGGTCTGCCGCTGATGCTCGCCATCATCGGCGGCTCGCCCGAACGCTTCGCGCCCTACACCGACCTCTACCGCCGGGCGGCGGAGCAACTCGGCACGACCGCGCACCCGGTCGGGATGCACTCGCCGGGCTTCATCGCCGACACCGACGAAGAGGCCAAGGAGCTGTACTGGCCGCACTACCGGGTCATGCGCAACCGGATCGGCGCGCTGCGCGGCTGGCCGCCGATCCGCCGCGCCGAGTTCGACGCCGAGGTGGAACACGGCTCCCTCTACATCGGCTCGCCGCAGACAGTGGCCCGCCGGGTGGCCGCTGCGATCCGCAGCCTCGGCGTGGGCCGGTTCGACCTGATCTACACGGCGGGAGCGCAGCCGGTGAGCGCCCGGATGCGGGCCGTCGAACTGTACGGCTCGACGGTGATCCCCATGGTCCGCGACATCCTGGCCAGCTGATCCGCCCGCTCGACGGCACAACGGAGGACGACATGCACGACAACGGCCAGACCCTCGCTGTGCTCGGCGCCGGCAAGGTGGGCACGGTGATCGCCCGGCTCGCCCTCGCCGCCGGCTACCGGGTGCTCATCGCCGGCTCCGGCGACCCGGAGAAGATCGCCCTCACCGTCGAGGTGCTGACGCCCGGAGCGGTCGCCACCACAGCCGTCGACGCGGCGGCCGCCGCCGACCTGGTCGTCCTCGCACTCCCGCTTGGCAAGTACCGCGCCCTTCCCGTCGAGGCGCTGCGAGGCAAGCTCGTTGTCGACGCCATGAACTACTGGTGGGAGGTCGACGGCATCCGCGACGACCTCACCGACCCGGGCACCTCGTCCAGCGAGACCGTCCAGGCGTTCCTGTCCGGCTCGCGGCTCGTCAAGGCGTTCAACCACATGGGCTACCACGACCTGGAGGAGGGGGCGCGGCCGGCGGGAGCGGCCGACCGCAAGGCCATCGCCATCGCCGGCGACGACGCCGCCGACCTCACCGCGGTCGCCTCCCTCGTGGACGCGCTGGGCTTCGACCCGGTCGTCGCCGGTGGCCTCGCCGAGGGCGTACGCCTCGAACCGGGTAGCGAACTGTTCGGCGCCAACGTGAGCGCCGACGAGATACGTGCCATGCTCGACCGCTTCCCCGAGTCCGAACGGGGACGGATCATCGCGGAGGCGCGGGCGCGCTGAGCGCCGTCCTCCATCGCCTGAGCGCGCTCGGCCAGCGGCCATCCCGGCTCGGCGCGGGCGGCGTCACGACGTCCAGCCCTGTCGGTGCAGCCGTTCGATGCCGTCCAGCAGCAGGTCCAGCGCGAACTCGAACTCGAACTGGTCGTCGCAGCCCTGCCCGACGACCGACCCGTCGTCGTGCGACGCCGCTGTGGCGATCTCCGCGAGGTGCGGGAAGCGGGCCGCGACCTCCGGCGGCAGGGCTGCCGACGGTGCTGGCTCGATCGCGCCGGACCGGCCGGCGCGCCGGGAGTCGTCGAACAACTCCTGGCTGAAGCCGAGGATGCGGCTGCCCATCGCGTGCATGACGTGGTGGGTGAGGTCGGCGGAGAACCCGCCGGCCCGGAACGTGCCGACCATCGAGTCGAGGTACGCGAGGATTGCAGGCGTCGCCATGTTGCGCGCGTCGATGGCGAGCGGCGCCCAGGGGTGGCGGCGCAGCGCCTGCCGCGCGGACAGAATGCGCCCCCGGACCGCCTGCTTCCAGTCGGCGCCGGCCGCTGGCGGGTCGATCTCGGCGACGACCACGTCGATCATGCCGTCGAGCAGCTCGTCCTTGTTGGCCACGTGCTTGTAGAGGGCCATCGGCACTACCTGAAGGTCCTTGGCGAGGTTGCGCATGCTCAGCGACTCGATGCCGGCCTCGTCGGCGAGCGCGACGGCGGCGCGCAGGATGCGATCCCTGCTCAGCGGCGTCCGGCGCAGCGTCTCCACAGGCTCAGCCATCTCGGTCCTCGTCTTCCGGCAGCGGTAGAAACCATAACCGCATTGACTGGTGTACGGCGTACACCTACGCTGATGACATCAGGGTGTACGCCGTACACCTTCAGGGAGGGGGAAGCAATGAAGGCGATCGTCCAGGACCGGTACGGGCCGCCCGAGACGCTCCGGTTCGCGGACGTCGACACACCGGTGCCCGCCCCCGACGAGGTGCTCGTGCGGGTCGAGGCCGCAGCGCTCAACGCGTACGACTGGCACGCCATGCGGGGCGAACCACTGATGGCACGGCTGGCAATGGGCCGGTCACGGCCCCGGGCGCGCATCCGTGGGCGCGACTTCGCAGGCCGGGTCGAGGCGGTTGGCGCCAACGTCCGGCAGTTCAGCCCCGGCGACGCCGTCTTCGGTGACCTCGGCGACGCCAACGGCGCCTTCGCCGAGTACGTGTGCGTGCCCGCGAACGTCGTCGCACCGGTCCCCGCGAACCTCACGCCGCAACAGGCCGCCGCGCTGCCGTTGGCAGGCGTCACAGCGCTCATGGGGTTGTCCGATGTGGGACGTGTCGAGCCCGGCCACCGCGTCCTCGTCAACGGAGCCTCCGGGGGCGTCGGCACCCTGGCCGTCCAACTGGCCAAGGCGCTCGGCGCGACGGTGACAGGGGTGTGCAGCACCCGCAACGTCGACCTGGTCCGCAGCCTCGGCGCCGACCACGTCGTCGACTACACCCGCGACGACTTCACAAGGGACGGTCGCCGGTACGACGTCGTGCTCGACCTGGTCGGCAACCGTTCACTCAGTGCTCTGCGGCGGGCGCTGACAGCGACCGGGACGCTTGTGCTCTCCGGCGGAGGCGTGTACCGCGGCAGCAGCCTCCTCGGGCCGGTCTGGCTCCTCGCCCGTGGACGACTGCTGGCACCGTTCGTGCGGCAGCGCATCGTCACCCTCGCCACGACGCCCAGCCGGCAGCACCTCGACACGCTTTGCGCCCACGCCGAGGCCGGCCGCCTCACGGCTGTCGTCGACCGGACCTATCAGCTCCACGAGGTGCCCGACGCCATCCGGTACCTCGAAGGCGAACACGCCCGCGCCAAGGTGGTCATCACCGTCTGACACCCCGGTGGCGCCCCCGACCAGCCGATGCCCGTCGCCGGTCCGGTGTGCCCGCGACGGAAGTGCCGGTCGGCGTGGCGCTGGACGTGGCGGACGCGCGAGGTCGGCCCGGGAGGCTGAACAACAACAGGACGAGCAGCGCCGCCGGCACCACGAGCAGACCCCACGGGTGTCGGGCGGTGGCCACCACGAAGGGCAGCGGCCCGCTGGCGGGTTCGATCAGGCCGTGCACCTCGTACCGGCCGAGCGTCGTCGCGCTCAGCGGCACCCGGACGACGTACTCACGGCTCTGCCCGCCGGGGATGGTGCCTACGGGCGGGGCGGCCACCATCGTGTGCACCTGCCCGGGGCTGCCGGCGAGCAGCGTGACCGGCGGCTCGACGACGTCGACGGGGCCCGGGTTGTGCAGGGTGATCCGCACTGTCAGTTCGCCAGGGAGACCGAACCAGCCGCCCACCCCGGACTCGTCCACAGCGTGCACACCGGCGAGTGCCAACTCCGGCGGCGACCCGGCCGTGCTGGCGACCGGCGCGGACACCCCTGTCAACGGCAGTGCCACTGAGGCGGTGGTCACGCCGCTCGGGGTCTGGACGCGCAGCCGGCAGGGGCAGGCGACCGGCGGCGCGGCGAGCAGCACCGGCATCCGGGCGTTGCCGGTGGCGGGCACCTGGCCGCCGCTGGCCCGGTCCGTCGCGCAGTCGAGTGCGCCCCGCCGGCCGTCGTTGCCGCAGACCTCCACCTGGACCACGCCGGCCGGCCACCCGTCCAGTGCGACAAGCACGCGATCCCCCACCCGGAAGGTCCCGGCGGGCAGCGCCACGCGGGGTTGTCCGTCCGGCGGCCGGTCGGTGCTGGGAGCCGGCCCGGCGGATGCCAGCAGGGCGGCGACGACGGAGACAGCGAGCAGGACGAAACGGCTCACGGCGTGCCGCTGAGCGGTTCGGGGCCGGGCGCGGTCGCGCTCGCGGCCCGCGACGCGATGGCCACCGGCGTCGGTCGCGCGCCGGAGCGACGACGCCACGGCCGCCACCGCCGTACGCCGAACCAGCCGGCCGCCCCGGCGAGCAGGGCGATGAGCAGCCACGGGGGCGCCCAGACACCCGCCGAGCGGAGTACCGGTGGCAGCGCGGTGTCGGTGGTGGTCGCAGCGAGGTCCACAGTTGCGGCAAGTCGCAGCGCCGGTGGCACACCGGTGATCCGTTCGGTCACGGCGAAGGTGGCGCCGGGCAGGAGTTCCGGCAGGTCCACCGGGGCGGTCCGGGCGAGTTCCCAGCCGAAGGGCCCGTCGACGATGACCGAGCCCGTTCCGCCGACCCGAACATTGCCGGTGTTGCGCAGCAGGTAGCTGACCGTCAGGTCGCCGCCGCCGAAAGGGTTGACGGGGTTGTCGTACTCCATCGTGACCGACTCGACGGCGACGGCGGGTCGCACCTCCCCGGGCACCCGCAGGTAGACCCGGGCGGCGAGCCGCTGGTCCATCCGGACCTGCTGGCCGTCGGCGGAGGTACCGGTCTGCCGCAGGGCGGCGATCATCCCTCCGGCGTGGTCGCCCGGGGTGGCGTTCTTCGGCACGGTGAGTCGGAACGGGATGTCGGCCCGCTTGCCGGGCGGCACCGTCCAGCGTCGTCGCTCCAGGTGCATCCAGGAGCCCACGTCCACGGCGGCCCGGTCGGCGGGGAGCAGGGCGAACGCGCCGTCGGTAGTGGTGTGGGCGTCGGTGGCGTACACGTCGAAGGTGAGCGGTCGGTCGCTCAGGTTTGTGACTCCGAGGTGGTCGGTGAGCGTGCTGCCGGGCGCGAGGTCGTAGATGAAGTAGTTGCGTCCGGTGGGCCCGTCGGGGCTGGACGGCTGTACCGCCCATCGCGCTACCGAACCGCCGGCGGCTGGAGTCGGATTCGGTACGGAGGCGAGCGGCGGCGTGGCCGGTGCGGCGGCGGCGAGCGGGGCCGGGACTGTCGCGGCCAGCACGGCGACGAGCGCGGCGCAGGCCCGGGAGGCGGCGGTGACGAGGTGCATGGGTGCGGCTCCGGGTGCTTTCACAGGCGCGTCGGACCGGTGGGGCGGGACGGGGAGGTCCCACCCCACCGGTTGTCGACGCCGACCTAGGAGAGGGTCAGGGTGAGGGTCGCGGCGTAGTCGCCGGCCGTGGCCGACGCCGGGATCCCCAGGTTGAGCTGGGCACCGCAGGTGAAGGTGCCGTTGCTCGTACCGGTGGACGAGGTGCAGAGCGCCCGCGCCCCACCCAGGCCGGCACCGGGTGCGGCGGCCGCACCCGGCGTGACCACGCCGGGCGTACCGCCAAGCGGGTCGGCGACCACGCTGGCACTCGGCACCCAGCCCAGGTTGTCGGCGGCGATGCTGCCGCCGGCCGATGTGAAGTCGGAGACCTGACCGACGAGGCTCCACCCGGCGTTGGTGCCGCGCAGGTCCGCCACAGTGGCGGCGTGCAGCGCCCCGCTGGCCACCTGGCCGTTGCTCACCGCGGGTAGGGCGACAGTGTCGCCGGCCACGCCGAGAGTCAACGGGCCGCCGGTGACTGTGGTGGTGATCTGCTGACTGGCGTTCGCGCCGCCCGGACCACCGCCGGCGAAGGTGACCGGGGTGAAGGTGTCCTGACTGCGGTCGGCCGAGCCGCGAGCGGCGAAGGTGATCACGTAGCACTGCACGACCGTGCAGTCGACCTCCTCGCCGGTACGGGCGGTGTAGACCGCGCTGACCGACAGGGTGGTGCTGAACGTACCGTCGGCGTTGAGCCGGTCCCGGGCGTCGGTCGGCTCGTTGGTCTTGTTCACCCATTTTGTGGCTTGCAGGATTCCCGCGTTGGCCCAGTGCTCGGCGACCTTGGGTCCGAAGGAGACGTAAATGCCTGCGGCGTTGTTGGCCTCGGGGTCGAATCCGCCGCCCTTCACGGTGATTGTCGACCCGTTCGGGTCGAGCCCGCCGGGTGGGGTGACGGTGACCGTCGGGGCAGCCGGTTCTGCATCGCCCGTGCTGAAGGTGAACGACAGCGGATCGAGCGCCTCACCGGCGCTGTAGAAGCCGTTGAAGGCGCTGGCACCCGCCGCGGTCAGCGTGGTCGCAAGGTTCGTGCCGGTCACCGTGGCACCGCTACCGCCGGGATTGCCGGCGATTGTGGCGATTGTGGCCTGGCGGACCGACACGGGTTCGGCCTGCGTGGTGGTCAGGTCCACATCGGCCTTCAGCTCCGAGGCGCCGCCGGAGACGGCAACCGTCGGGTTGGCCAGCGCGATGGTGAAGAAGTGCCCGGGATAGGAGAAGACGATCTTCCCGCCGTACCTGGCGGTGATCGCCCCGGTGGCGGGGTCGTGGGTGCCACCGGCCGACGGGAAGGTGAAGGTCCCGTCGGTCTTGATGGTGGCGCCGTCGCTCGCCACGATCGGGGGATTGCCGTTGCCGGTCTTGAGATAACTGCGGAACGACGACTTGAAGCCCCACGTCAGGCTGCCGCCGGTGATGTCGGCCTCGGCCGCCGAGGCGGGGCCGGTGCCGACGAGGGCGGCCGACGCGCCGAGGACGACGACCGCCGTCCACCGCATCGACCGGCGCCAGGTGGCACCGGCTCTGGATCGGACCATGTTTGTTCCCTTCACGGAGCGCACTGCGGACCCGCAAAGGTTAGGTAATCCTAACTAAGGGCACCCTCACTCGTTCGGCCAAAAGATCTTCAGCCGAAGAACCCCTTGTGACCTGCGTGTTTCTAACTTAGGTTAGCCAAACCTAATGCCCGCTTCCGAGGCGATCCATCATGTGAGGAGTCCGATGCGAACCCTGCGTCGCACCGCTCTGTCCGCCGCCCTGATCACTGTGAGTGTCATTGCGGGTACGCAGCCGGCGTACGCCGGCACCGCCCGCGGCCCCGGAGGACAGACCCTCACCGCTACGCCGAGCACCGGGGTGAGCCGCGCCGGAGCGACAGTCACCGTCTCGGGCAGTGGGTACGACACCACAAAGGGCATCTACGTCGGCTACTGCGTCGACAACGGCGCCGGCAAGACGCCGACACCCTGCGGCGGCGGAGCCGACACCAGTGGCAGCCTCGGCGCCTCGCACTGGATCTCGTCCAACCCGCCCTCCTACGCCGAAGACCTCACCACGCCGTACGGCTCGGGCGGATCGTTCCGGGTCACCGTGAAGATCACCCCGACGATCGGCGACGTCGACTGCACCGTCCGACGGTGTGTGGTCGCCACCCGCGCCGACCACACCCGGCCCGCGGACCGATCCCAGGACGTACGGGTGCCGGTGACCTTCGCCGCCGCCCCCGCGCCGAGTCGCAGCAACGCGGCACCGCCCACCACCGGCAGCGGTACCGCCACCGGGGCACCCCGCACCGGCACCCCCGGCGCCACGCCGTCGACCGCAACCCTGCCGTCGGCCGCCGCTTCCGCTGGTACGACCGGCGGCGTACCGGCCGACGCGGGCGGAACCACGCCGGCCGCCGGCACCGCGCCCACCGAAGCCCAGGTCACCCGGGTCAGTGCGGCTTCCAGCCTCGATGCCGGGCGCTGGTGGCCGGTAGTGCTCGGCGCGTCCCTCCTGCTCGTGACGCTCCTCATCGGACTGCGCCGACGCCGCCGGAAGCTGGCCCGGTGAGCCGCCGCCCCGCCGTCGCCTGTGCCCTGCTCGTCCTCCTCGCCGGCACCGCGTCCGGTTGCGCCGAGCAGACGGTCGCCACCCCGTCGGTCGCCTCCTGCGGCCCGGTCACCGCCACCGTCGGCCAGTCCGACGTCGAGCCGCTCACCCCGGCCCCGGTTCCCGCCCTGCCGGTTACCGTCACCTCCGCCGACGGCGTCCGCACCACTGTCACAAACGCCGACCGGATCCTGCCGGTGAACCTCTACGGCTCGATCGCGGAGATCGTGTTCAGCCTCGGCCTAGGTGGCAACGTCATCGGCCGGGACACCGCCACCACCTTCCCCGCCGCCGCGCATCTACCCGTTGTCACACCTGGCGGGCACGACCTCTCCGCCGAGGCGGTGCTCGACCTGAACCCGAGCGTGATCATCGCCGACGACAGCATCGGCCCGCCGGAGACGCTGAAGCAGTTCCGCGCCGCCGGGATCCCGGTCGTGCTGGTCGACGCCGAGCAGACACTCGCCGGGGTGAGTGCGCACGTCCGCGCGGTCGCCGCCGCGCTCGGCGTCACCCCGGCCGGGACCCAACTCGTCAGCCGGGTCGAAGACGAGATCGCCCAGGCGCAACGCGACGTACCTGAAAGGACCGCCCCCCGGATCGCCTTCCTCTACCTGCGCGGCACCGCCGGTGTGTACCTGATCGGTGGTGAGGGCGCCGGATCCGACGCAATGATCGAGGCAGCCGGCGGCGAGGACGCCGGCAGCGCGATAGGGCTGTCGAAATTCCGGCCACTGACCAGCGAAGGGCTGATCAACGCGGCGCCGGACGTGATCCTCGTGATGAGCGGTGGGCTGGCGTCCGTCGGCGGTGTCGACGGGTTGCTGAAGCTCCCCGGCGTCGCGCAGACCCCCGCTGGCGCCGCCCGTCGGATCGTCGACATGGACGACGGCGTCCTGCTCACCTTCGGCACCCGTTCCGGGCAGGCCGTCCAGGCCCTGGCCCGCGCCGTGCACATGTGCGGAGCGACGTCGTGACCGATGTGGACACCCGACGACCCGGCACCGCCGCGCGGCCGGAACTCCGACGACCTGTCGGGAAGCACCTCCGCCGGGGCCGGCTGCTGCTCGCCACGCTCGCGCTCACCCTGTTGCTGGTCGCCCTGGTAGCGGCGGGTCGCGGGCAGGTGCAGATCTCCCCGGCCGAGGTGCTCGGCTCGATCCTGCACCGGATCGGCCTGGATGTCGGCAGCCTGCCGGCTGCTCCGCAGGGCGAGAACGCGCTGTGGATCGTCCGCTTCCCACGGGTGGTGCTCGCCGCCGTTGTCGGCGCTGCGCTCGGTTCCGCCGGTGCCATCATGCAGGGCGTCTTCGGCAACCCGCTTGCCGAGCCGGGTGTCATCGGCGTCTCCGCCGGAGCCGCGTTCGGCGCCGCGCTGTCCATCGTCGCCGGGGCGAGCGTCCTCGGCGCGTGGACAGTGCCGGCGGCAGCATTCGCCGGTGGGCTCGCCACCACGTACCTCGTCTACCTGCTGGCCCGGTCCAACGGCCGGACCGAGGTGGTGACACTGGTGCTCACCGGCGTCGCGGTCAACGCGGTCGCCGGTGCGGCCATCGGGCTGCTGATGTTCGCCGCCGACGAGTCCGGCGTACAGGCCATCGCCTTCTGGAACCTCGGCAGCCTGGCCCAGGCCAGCTGGTCGGCGGTCGCGCTGGCCGCGCCCTGCCTGGCGCTCGGACTGGTCGTCGCCCTCGCCGACGCCCGCCGACTCGACCTGCTCGCCCTCGGCGAGCGCTCGGCCCGGCACCTCGGCGTCGACGTGGAGCGGTTGCGGATCCGGATGATCGTGGTCACCGCGCTACTCGGCGCCGCTGCGGTCGCCTTCACGGGCATCATCAGCTTCGTCGGCCTGGTGGTGCCGCACCTGGTGCGGATGGTCGCCGGGCCGGGCCACCGGGTGCTGCTGCCGGCAAGCGCGCTCGGCGGCGCGATCGTCGTGGTTGTCGCCGACCTCATCGCCCGTACTGTCGTCGAACACCAGGAACTTCCCCTCGGCGTGCTGACGGCCGTGGTCGGTGGACCGGCGTTCTTCTGGCTGCTGCGCCGCACACGGGAACGGTCCGGAGGGTGGGGATGAAGCGGATCGACCGGCCGGGCGCCGGACGTTTTCGACTGCGCGGCCGTGGGCGGGCTGCCCCGCCGCCCGCGCACACCTCGGAGGTACGCGTCGACGTCGCGGGGCTGCGGGTGCAACGCGCTGGCCGGACCGTGCTGGATCAGGTCGACCTGCGGGTGCGCGCTGGCGAGGTGCACGCCCTGGTGGGGCCGAACGGGGCCGGCAAGTCCACGCTGCTGGCCGCGATCAGCGGCGACCTGCCCGCCGCCGGCACTGTCGAGGTGGACGGCCGGGCACTGCGGGGGTGGTCACCTGTGGAACTGGCGATGCGCCGGGCGGTGCTGACCCAGCGCAGCACTCTGAGCTTCCCGTTCACCGTCGAGGAGACCGTCCGGATGGGACGGGCGCCGTGGGCCGGCCGACCCGAGGAGGAGCAGGACGACGCCATCGTCGCCGAGGCCATGAGCCGGTGCGATGTGGCCCGCTTCGCCGCCCGGCCATACCCGTCGCTGTCCGGCGGTGAACAGGCCCGCGCCGCGCTCGCCCGGGTGCTGGCCCAGCGTACCGGCGTGCTCCTGCTCGACGAGCCGACCGCCGCGCTCGACCTGCACCACCAGGAGTTGGTGATGGGGATCGCCCGGGACCGCGCGTCCGACGGTGACGCCGTCGTCGTCGTGCTGCACGACCTGGCCCTGGCCGGCGCGTACGCGGACGTGGTCACGCTGCTCGGCGAGGGCCGGGTCCGCGCCGTCGGCCCGCCCGCCGAGGTGCTCACCGCCGCGCTGCTCAGCGAGGTGTACCAGCACGACATCGAGGTCGTCCCGCACCCCCGCAACCAGCTGCCGCTCGTCGTACCTCGCCGCCACCGCCCCGCCGCGCACCCGCCGACCGACCCCTACGTATCTTCGGAGCAACCATGAGTGACATGACAACCCCGTTCTCGGCCCGGGTCCGGGCCGCCAGCGCGGACGCCCACGAGACCGCCGAGTCCCAGCGGTACGTCTCCGCTCTGCTGGCCGGCGAGCTTGACATCGCCGGATACGCCGCGCTGGTGGTGCAGCACCACGCCATCTACGCCGCCTTGGAGGCAGCCGGTGACCGGTTGCGAGACGATCCGTTGGCCGGCCCCTTCGTCGACGACGCGCTGATCCGGCTCCCCGCCCTCGAAGCCGATCTGCGACACCTGATCGGCCCCGACTGGGCCGACAGGGCCGCGCAGACCCCGGCAACCATCGCGTACGTCGACCGCATCCGCGCGGTCTGCACAGCCTCCCCGGAGCGCTTCATCGCCCACCACTACACCCGCTACCTGGGCGACCTCTCCGGCGGGCTGCACATCGGACGGTCGGTGGCCCGCCACTACGGCCTCGACGGAGCGGGGGTGGCCTTCTACCGCTTCGACGACATCCCCCGCCCCAAGGTCTACAAGGACGCCTACCGCGCCCGGTTGGACGCGCTGCCGCTCGACGAAGTGGCGGCGAACGCGCTGTTGTCGGAGGTCCTCGTGGCGTACCAGCACAACACCGACGTCTTCGCCGCGCTGGCCGGGCACGCGCCGGCCGACGGCGGCACTCTCACCACGGCGGCTGCGGCATGAGCGGGCAGCCGTTCGGCCCGGACGTGATCGCCGCGGTCAGTCGCCACATGAACGACGACCACGCCGAGGACACCTTGCTGATCTGCCGCACCCTCGGCGGCTGTCCGACGGCGACCCGGGCTCGGACCACCGGCCTGGACGCCGACGGGGTGGACTTCGTGGCCACAGTGGACGGCGTGGAGGTGGCGGTCCGGGTCCCGTTCGCCCACCGGCTCACCGAACGTGCCGAGATCCGCCGTGAGGTGGTGCGGATGTACCAGGAGGCCTGCGTACAGCTCGGCATCGAGCCCCGCCCCGCCGGCTGACAGCGTGGCGCGGGCGACCGGGACCGGCGCTGTCGCTCCGCCCGACGGGTGCGGTGGGCGCGGGCACGGGCGGGTTCAGGTGGTCGGTCCGCCGGTGCTCTCGCGGCGGATCAGCCGGAACGGTGTCTGCACCGTGAGCGGACCCGTCACCGGCGTGCCCTCGATCCGGGCGACGAGGCGCCGCACCGCGAGCCGGCCGATCGCCTCCTTGTCCGGCGCGATTGTGGTGAGCGTCGGGTTGCCGTACCGCCCGTCCTCGATGTCGTCGATGCCGATCACCGCGACGTCCTCCGGCACCCGGCGACCGGCCTCGGTCAGGGCGCGCAGCGCGCCGATCGCCACCAGGTCGTTGTAGCCGAACACCGCGTCGGGCGGCTCGTCGAGGGCGAGGAGGTCGCCCATGGCGCGCCTGCCCTCTGTCCGGTCGAACCCGTCGGTGCGGGCGACCAACTGTGGGCGGAACGGCAGACCGGCGGCGTCCAGGGCCTCCCGGTAGCCGCGGAGGCGCAACTGCGCGGACTGCCTGTCGTCGCCGGGTGGCGCTCCGAGGAACGCTATCCGGCGACGGCCGATGGCCACCAGGTGCCGGATCGCCGCGTGGCTCGCGGCCACGTTGTCGATGGCGATGTGGTCGTACGGCGTGTCGTAGACGCCCTCGCCGATGAGCACCAGCGGGTTGCCGGCCCTGCGGTCGAGCACCTCGGCGCGGCCGACCCGTACCGGGCTGAGGATCAGGCCGTCGATGGTCTGCCGCCGTGAGCCGTCCAGGAGCAGTCGTTCCGCGTCGCCGTCCGCGGCGGTGTTCTCCATGACAAGTGTGTAGCCCAAGCCTGCCGCCTCCCGGATGGCGATCTCGGCGAGTTCGGCGAAGTAGGGGTTCGTCAGTTCCGGGATGGCCAGGGCGATCAGGCCGGTACGCCCTCGACGCAGGTGCCGGGCGCTGAGGTTGGGGCTGTAGCCGAGTTCGTCGACCGCCTGCTGCACCCGTTGCCGGGTCCGCTCCCCCACCGGCCGGTATCCGTTGACCACATTGGAGACCGTGGCCAGCGAGACGCCGGCGCGTTCGGCGATGTCCTTGAGGCTGACGCCCATCGACTCACCCTTTCCGGATGCCGCCTGGGATGGCGGTCGGCGAGGACACCTGAGTATGCATCGACGAACAAGGATTGACCGGGCCGCCGCCCTCCTCTATAACGTTATATAGATAACGACGGGTGTCAATAATGTTGCCGATGGTCGCCGCTGGAACTCCCGCCGACATCCTCCACCTCCGCCCAGCGACCACCGGATGCCCACCGCCCGCGCGCTTCGGGCCAGCTGCACCGCCCGTGGCGACTCGTCCCCCGGAGACGGCATGACACGTCGAGTCCACATCCGCACCGCCCTGCCCCTGCTGCTCGTCCTCACCCTGATCGCCGGCGTACTCGCCGCGCCCACCGGACCGGCGCAGGCCGCCCCGGCCAAGACGCCCCCGCTCACCACCCCGTGGACCAGTCAGGCGCTGGTCGGCACACCGCTGCCGGAATATCCGCGACCGCAGATGACCCGGCCCGACTGGCTCAACCTCAACGGCGAGTGGCAGCTCCGCCAGTCCGCCACCGACGACGCCCCACAGTTCGGCACCACCCTGCCCGAGCGGGTCAACGTCCCCTTCCCGGTGGAGAGCGCCCTGTCCGGGATCCAACGGGCCGCCAACGACAACCGCAACTACCTGTTCTACAGGCGTACGGTCACCGTCCCGCCGAACTGGGCGGGCCGGCGGACACTGCTGCACTTCGGGGCGGTCGACTGGCAGAGCACCGTCTGGGTCAACGGCGTACGCGTCGGGGCGCACACCGGTGGCTACGACGCTTTCAGCTTCGACGTGACACCGCAGCTGCGTGCCGGCTCGAACGAGATCGTCGTCAAGGTGTGGGACCCCACCGACACCCGGCAGAACGGCAGCCTCCCGGCGATCGGCAAGCAGACCAAGACACCAAGCGGCATCTTCTACACACCCAGCTCCGGCATCTGGCAGACGGTGTGGATGGAGCCGGTGCCCGCCGCGTCGATCAGCAGCGTCGACGTCTATCCGAACCTCACGAACAACACATTGCGCGTACGGGTGTTCACCCGAGGCGACGTCAGCGGTCACAGCGTGCTCGCCGAGGCGCTGAACGGCACCACTGTGGTCGGCTCGGCCACCGGCGGATTCAGCGAGTTCAGCGTGCCGGTGCCCAACGCGCGACGCTGGTCCCCCGACGACCCGTTCCTCTACAACCTGCGGGTCACGCTACGCAACGCCAGCGGCGCGACGGTCGACCGCACCACGCACTACTTCGGCATGCGCGAGATCACCACGGGCCTTGTGAACGGGGTGCTGCGCCCCAAGCTCAACGGTCAGTTCGTGTTCCAGGTCGGCACCCTCGACCAGGGCTTCTGGCCGGACGGGCTGTACACCGCACCCACCGACGCCGCGCTCGCGTTCGACCTGCAGAAGCACAAGGACCTCGGCTTCAACATGGTGCGCAAACACATCAAGGTCGAGCCACAGCGCTGGTTCTACCACGCCGACCGCCTCGGCCTGCTCGTCTGGCAGGACATCCCGTCGATGACAGCGCAGAACGTCGACGCCACCGACGCCCAGCAGGCGCAGTTCGAGACCGAGGCACGGGAGATCGTCGACGAGCATCGCAGCTCCCCGGCGGTCGTCGCCTACACGGCGTACAACGAGGGTTGGGGTGAGCGGAACCTGGCCGACACCCGCCGGGTCGGGCAGAACATCAAGAACCAGGACCCGACCCGACTGGTGAACACCCACAGCGGCTACAACTGCTGCCAGTCGCTGGGCAACCCCGGCAACGGCGACATCGACGACTGGCACGTCTACCTGGGGCCGGACTCCCCCTCGCCGTCGGGTAGCCGCATCGCCGTGCTCGGCGAGTTCGGCGGCCTGGGCCTGCACACGCCGGGCCACGAGTACAGCCCCAACGGCCAGTTCTTCGCGTACGAGTGGCAACCCACGTCGGCGGCGCTCACCGACCGCTACGTGGGGCTGGTGCAGGGCACCCAGAACCTGATGATCGGTAAAGGGCTCAGTGCGACCGTCTACACCGAGATCACCGACCAGGAGGGCGAGCTGAACGGCTTCCTCACCTACGACCGGCAGGTCGTCAAGATGGATCAGGCCCGGGTCCGCGCCGCAAACACCGCCCTCATCAACGCCTCCAAGTCGATCGGCAGCTCGGCGCCCGTCGCGCTGCCTGTCGACGCCCGGCGGTCGTTGCAGGTGACCACACCCGGCTACACCAACCGCTATCTGCGCCACCAGAACGGCCTGGCGTTCACCGAGGTCGTCGAGGCGGGCAGCTCGGCGCTGCTCAAGAACGACGCCACGTACACGATCCGGGCCGGCCTTGCCGACGCCACCTGCTACTCGTTCGAGTCGGTCAACTTCCCCGGTCAGTTCCTGCGGCACCAGGAATCCCGGGTCCGCAACTCCCCCAACGACGGGACCGCCCTTCTGCGCCAGGACGCCACCTGGTGCGCCCGGGTGGGCCTGACTGGCAGCGGTGTTTCGCTGGAGTCGTACAACTTCCGCGGCAAGTACCTGCGGCACTACAACTCGGAGGTCTGGCTCAGCAACGGTGCCGGGGGCGACGCATACAACACGCCAACGCTGTGGGCGGCCGACAGCACCTGGAACATCGCCGCACCCTGGGCACCCTGACCGGCGTGTCCGCCGGGGCCGGCCACAGCGGCCGGCCCCGGCGGGATCGCTGGCCAGCGGCCGTGCATCGGATCGCCAACGTTCAGGACAATCCAAGAAGTCAATCAAGCTGGAAGAGGTCGGTCTGCGCCCTCTACGCCATCGCTGAAGCGCACTTTCACGGCAGAACACAAGCAACGCCGGTGTCGTATTGCAGACATCTGCAAGGTGGCCACGGCATTCATATCCCTGAGCTTGCCAAAGCCCTACCTTGAAGCGAAGCCGAGCCGACGAGGCACCGAACGCACCTGCGCAAAACACATACAGTCATTGACATCCGGCTAAGACTTGAAAGTATGCTCGGAGGGCTCTTGCGGCGGTTGACAGGCCGGCACATCCGCCAGACGCCATAGAGGGCAGCGAGTGCACGAGGCTTGCGGTCCTTCGACGCTAGAAGGAGATTCCGTGCGAATCAGGCTTCCAGCAGTCCGCCAGCCGGACTCTTTCGGACTGGGGCGCAAGCGGGCGGGCAGCCTCGTCGCGACGGCACTACTCTTCCTCTTCACCTACGTGGCCCTGGTTGACATGGCGTGGGCAAACACGGCAGTCCACATCATTTTCGCCATCTTGGCCCTCGCGGCACTGACATTCGTCATCCGGATTCGCGAGACTCCCAAGCTGACGGAAGTGGCCCTCGGCCCGCCGGTTGCCGAGCCGGCAACCCGCGAAGAAATAGAAGAGGCCACCAAATACGTCGCACGCAATTACGATTCCTACGCCATCGCATGCTTCATAAACCTACTGCTTAACCCACCACGATCACTGTCACGCGTGCATGACGAAGTAGAGCCGGCCGGACGGATGTGGCGGGTCAACACCTCGTTGCAGTATCGCATCGACATTCCTCGCCCGCAGGGGCGGGGGGCGTCGGTAACCCCCGGCCCTACTGAGGATGCCAGTGTCGCGAACGCGCCTGGTAGCCAAGAGGTGGACCCCCGGGACCCAGATGCCCGATCGACTACGTCAAACCAAGAATCCGTTCCGTCGAGCATCCGTGCCCCACGAGTCCTCATTCCGTTGATCACCGCACGCAAAGGGCTGCTGTTCGACTTGGTGAGCGCTGCCAGCTCCAAGGGCGAGACGATTCCGGCTCTCTCCCAGTGGGAGGCACGTGGGCTCACCTCACTGGCGATTCAGTCCCTGTTTCTTCTGGCCCACCAGGAGACTTCCGGCGGCAAGAGGCCGCCCATTCTGAGCCCGTCCGATCACGAAATAATGGCTAGGGCCATCGTCGCAATTTGCAGGCCGGCGGGCCCACGGAGGTTACGGACCTCCGCCGACACGGCCAGAAGTGGCGTCGACGAGGTAGACGCTTCAATCGCACGCATCAGCAGTTTGAGCGGCGACATTTCGGCAGCATGGCGCGACAAGATCGTCGGCATCTGCAAAGCGCTTTCGCGAAGCTATGTGGTGATCGTCGAAGTTCCCGCACCTGAGACCACGAACCTCGTCGTAAGATACAGCTCGCTGTATTCTCCCGAGCGGATACACGTCAGCTCCTACGAGAAGTTGAGAGCGAGATTGGGGCTGGCGCCGTACACCTTGGATGTTCCGATGACCAGAGCCCTTCAGGCCGACAGTTATCACTTCGAACTGGTCGCGCCTGCGGGATGCTACGTGTTCAGCCACCACCTTGAGGCTCTCAAGAGCCGGCGCGCCCTACGCCAGAGCAACTTCAAACTCAACGATCGACAGCAGTACGTCAGGCTTCACCACGAAAAAGGACGCTCGGTCGCACACCTCTACGTCAGGAGGCAAGGCGGCAGAATCGATCTCCGAGCAAGCGCACCAGAAGAACTGGATCGCTGGAACTTCAAATCGATAATCTATCTGCGTGAGGTGCCCCCGGGGGTCCTTGGCAACGCCGCCATGCTTGCGGTCCTGACGGCCGTCATCATCCTGTTCTTCACTCTGACGCGCGCTGGCATGGACGGTGCAGCGTCGGCGCTGGGACTGCCTGCGCTCGTCCTGGCGCTCCCAGCGTTCGTCGCTGGCGCGCTCGGTCGCGGGCTCGACTACGAAAGGGTCGGTCGCACCTCGCTGACAGCCTACTTCGGGCTACAGTCGGTCGTGGTGCTCTCCCTGTCCGGCGTACTCATGTACGTCCTCGACTCCGCAAAAGAGCTTCCTTCGGAAGTGTCTCTGGCACTTGCCTTCGGCGACCACGTCGTGCACACCGACGCTGTTTGGCTCTCCCTGTCACTCATATCGCTCACCCTTGCGATATTTCTAGCGCGACAGCGACAGAACGCGACTCGCTACTACGTCGACATGCTTGAGCGCGCTGCGGTGAGCAAAGAGTCGGACCTTGAGATCGAGAACGGTAGCCCGACCCAGTAGGAGGCGTTCGAATGAGCGACGATCCAGCAGTTGAAGAGTGGGGCGACGGCCGCTTGGTCGTCCGACGTGCCGAGGTGCCTGACAGTGACATTGCCGGTATGACGGTGGTGACCACGAGAGCCGAACACATAGCGCTGAACGCCATCGTATACGCGTTAGTGGACAAGATCCGCGAGGAGGACGCCGCGCAGCTCAGCCGGAATGCTATCCCCTATCCTCTCCTGGCAGACCAGCGCAGGAAAGACGTTGACAAGTAGGGCCGAGACAGAGAGTCGGATCCGAACGCCGCTCATTGCATCGACTGGGCCAGCCATAAGGGGCGCCGACGGCAGCGGAGGTTAAGGCCCGAGCGTCCGCGATCGACATGACGGGCGATGAGCAGGCGTGTGAGGATACCGGCCATGCGTGCCGTGATCTTCGACGAGTTCGGTGCCCGCCCCGGGGTCCGCGACGTCCCGGACCCGGTGCCGCCGCCCGGAGGCGCTGTCATCCGGGTCGAGGCGACCGGGCTGTGCCGCAGCGACTGGCACGGTTGGCAGGGACACGATCCCGACATCCGCCCGCCGCACGTACCCGGTCACGAGTTCGCCGGTGTGGTCACGGCGGTCGGCGCGGGCGTACGCGGCTGGCGGCCCGGCGACCGGGTCACCGCGCCCTTCGTCTGCGCGTGTGGGCGGTGCCCGGCCTGCCTCGCCGGGCAGCAGCAGGTCTGCGAACGGCAGACGCAGCCCGGTTTCACCCACTGGGGGTCATTCGCCGAGTACGTGTCGGTGCACGACGCCGACGTCAACCTCGTCCCCCTTCCCGACGGGCTGGATTACCCGGCCGCCGCGGCGCTCGGCTGTCGGTTTGCCACGGCGTTCCGCGCGGTGGTGCACCAGGGGCGGGTGGCGGCCGGCGAGTGGGTGGCGGTGCACGGGTGCGGTGGCGTGGGGCTGTCCGCGGTGATGATCGCCGTGGCCTGCGGTGCTCAGGTGGTGGCGGTCGACGTCTCCCCCGGCGCACTCGACCTGGCCAGCCGCTTCGGGGCCACCGTCTGCCTGGACGGCAGCGCCCTCGACGGACCCTCGGCGGTGGCCGCCGCCGTTCGGGACGTGACCGGCGGTGGAGCACACCTGTCCCTCGACGCCCTCGGCAGCCACGCCACGTGCACCGCGTCGGTCGAGAGCTTGCGGCGTCGAGGGCGTCACATCCAGGTCGGGCTTCTGCCCCCCGCCCAGGGCCGCCCCACGCTGCCCATGGAACTCGTGATCGCGTACGAGTTGGAGGTGCTCGGCAGCCACGGCATGGCCGCGCACGCCTACCCGGAGCTCCTGCGGCTCGTCACCGCCGGCGTGCTGCGCCCTGCCGACCTGATCACCCGCACCATCGGCCTCGACGAGGTGCCGGACGCGCTGTCCACGATGGACAGGCCCACCACGGGCGGGATGTGTCTCATCCGCCCGTGGTGAGCACCGCGCAGGGCCCGGTGTCTAACCGTGGTCGATCGACTCGGACGGGACGGCGGGACGGCGACGCCCGGGCCGCATCAGCAGGGCGAGGACGACCACGAGCACGATGCCGTCGACGACAAGCAGGGTGGCCCCGAACGGGTCGATGCCATGGGCATGCCCCTCACTGTCCAGAATGGCCTCGGGAATTTCGCCGGTGTCGAGAGGTCCGGTGCCGGTGCCCACGCTGAACCGCAGCACACCGCTGTCGTCATGCCCGTTGGTGAAGGTGATGTGGTAGGCGACGCTGTAGTCGCCGGCCAGTGTGACGCGGACCGGTTGACGTAGCCCGCTCTCCCCGGCCGCCCTGATCTGTCCGTCGTTGACGGTGCTCCCGGTGCTGTCGCGCACCGTGATGTGCGACAGCACCGGGTCGGCACTTGTCGAGAGCCGCATTGTGACCGCGTCCGGTGTGGTCGCCAGGGCCGAGCCGCTGGCCGGGGTCACCGCCAGCACCCGGGCCGGTTCGGCGTCCGACTGGCGGACGGAGAACCAGACGACGGCGGCGATCCCCACGGAGGCCAGAGCGGTAGCGATCGCCAAGGTACGGCGCGCGGCGGACAAGGCGGCCCGCTCAGCCGACGGACGACGCGAGCGTCAGCCGGCGTTGGCCCCTGGGTACGCAGGTGCACTGCATCTGCTGCAACTCATGATCATTCGGCCGCAGGTGCAGGTACATCGCGACGAGCATCGGGATGAAGACGACCGAGTTGTAGAACAGGTGCAGCTCGACGCGGGGCACGACGAGCTGGACGAGGCTGCTAGGGCCGGCCGCACCGGGCAGCAGGAAGCCCATCTGGACCTGCAACAGCAGCAGCAGGTGCTCGATGTGATGCCAGAACTGGATCGCCAGGGCGACCGTCCACCATGTCTTCGCCCGACCCACGAACCCGGGGCGCAGGAGGAACAAGCCGATCAGCATGACGATCGCGTAGCCGTAGTGCAGCCACTCGGAGCTGACCAGCCATGGGTAGGGCATGCCCAGGACGCCACGCGCCTGTGGGCGGGCCCACCCCAGCGCCCAGATCTGGTACGCCTGCACCAGGTGCTCGGCCCAGTGGGCGAGCACGACGGCCATGTATAACCAGAGGACCGTGCGATGGTGCGCTGTGTTGATCGCGCCGATAAGTCCGGGACGTGCGGTGCTTTCCTTGGCCACGCTCATGTGCACTCCATCTAGGTGGCTGGTCATCTCAAGGAGCACGTTAGACATTGACGGAGAGTGATTGTTCTTCGTGGTTGCGCACTTGGCGCTACCGGGCCGTCACGAACCGCCTCGGGCGTGTGACAGTCTGCTTCTGCGGCGTCACAGAGAGCACGATGAAAGAAGCTCCCCGGACGGCCGGATGGGAGCATTGTCGCGCGGCGGTCACGCCGCCCCGCCCAGGTGGTCGGGGCTGTCACGACGGCGGAAGGGCATGACGACGATGGCGCACATCGATCTCGGCGTCGACGAGAAGCAGTTTCCCGGGATCACCGGCCCGATGATGTACCGGCCGGAGACGGCGAAGCCGCTCAACGAGCTGGCCGAGGTGCTGCTGCGCGCTCCGCACTCGCTCCCCGCTGGCGAGCGGGAGCTGATCGCCGCGTACGTCTCCGGGCGCAACGAGTGCACGTTCTGCTGCTCGTCGCACTCGGCGTTCGCCGCGGCGCAGCTCGAGGAGGGCATGGACCTCGTCGACAAGGTGCGCGCGGACCTCGACACCGCCCCGATCTCGGCGAAGCTGCGGGCGCTGCTGCGCATCGCCGGCGCGGTTCAGATCAGCGGCCGTAACGTCACCTCCGAGCTGGTCGCCGACGCCCGCGCCGAGGGCGCCACCGACCTGGAGATCCACGACACCGTGCTGATCGCTGCGGCGTTCTGCATGTTCAACCGCTACGTCGACGGGCTCGGCACCTTCGCACCCGTCGGTCAGGACGCCTACGCCGAGACCACCCGTCGGATCATCGAGGTCGGCTACGGGTCGGCGCTTCCGGTGCCGCCGCCGGCCACCCCGGTCAGCTGAGCGCCGGCCCCGAGGCCGGGCGCGGGTCAGGACGCGCTGGCGGACCGTTCGGTGGGGCCACCCGAGGTGGCGTCGGGTGTGGGGCGGCGAGTCAACACCTGAGGGCCGGTGGTCGTGATAGCCACCGTGTGCTCCGAGTGGGCGGTACGGGAGCCGTCGGCGGAGCGGATCGTCCAGCCGTCCTCATCAAATTTGATCTTGTCGGTCGAGCGGCAGAACCAGGGCTCGATGGCGACGGTGAGGCCTGGGGCGAGCTTCAGGCCACGGCGGGCGCGGCCGTCGTTGGACACGTGCGGGGCCTCGTGCATGGTCCGGCCGATGCCGTGGCCGCCGAACTCGGCGTTGACGCCGTAGCCATAGGAGCGGGCGACGTCGCCGATCGCGGCGGAGATGTCGCCGAGCCGACCGCCGGGCTGGGCGGCGGCGATGCCGGCCTCCAGTGCGACCTCGGTGGCCTCGATCAGCTTCTCGTCGGCCGGGTCGGGGGTGCCCACGATGACCGACAGCGCGGAGTCGGCGACCCAGCCGTCGACGCCGACCGCCATGTCGATGCTGAGCAGGTCGCCGTCGCGCAGGACGTAGTCGTGCGGCAGGCCGTGCAGCACAGCGTCGTTCACCGACAGGCACAGCACGTTGCGGAACGGGCCGCGGCCGAAGGAGGGTGCGTAGTCCCAGTAGCAGGATTCGGCGCCGCGCTCGGCGATCCGGCGGCGGGCGTGGTGTTCGAGGTCCATCAGGTTGACGCCGACGGCGGCGACACCGCTCAGCTCGGCGAGCAGCTCGCCGACGAACTGGCCGGCTACCGCCATCTGGCGGATTTCCTCGGCGGACTTGAGTTCGATCACGCCATATCTCCCTCTCCCGGTTGCGGTATTTTTATACCACGCCGGACGGCCTACTCCCCCGAGGGCTATCCTTCTGGCATGGTTCGCCAACCCCTCACCGCCGAGCAGATCGCAGCGGGTCAGCGCCTCGGAGTCGCCCTCCGCGCCGCGCGGGGCAGCCGCAGCCTCGTCGAGGTGGCCCTGGCAGCCGGCATCTCCCCGGAGACCCTGCGCAAGATCGAGGCGGGCCGGCTTCCCGCACCGGCGTTCGGCACCGTCGTGTGCCTCAGCCGGGCCCTCGACGTCCCGCTGGCCGACCTGGCCGACACCTGGCTTGCCGACATGCCCGTCGGCCAGTCGCCCTGGCTGCCGGCCGCCGAGGTGCTCCGCTAGGAGCCGGTCGACGTCGGGCCGGTCTCCTATAGTCGTCCGGTGAACCTGGATCGGGTCCGGCAGGCGTACGCGTCAGCCGCCGAGGCGTACATCGGGCTGTTCGGCACCCGCGAGCAGGTCGATCCCGACGACCTCGCCTTCATCGGGCGGCATCTGGCCGGCCGACCCGGCCCGGTGCTCGACCTGGGCTGCGGTCCCGGCCACCTCACCGACCATCTCCGCTCGCTGGGCGTCGACGCGACGGGTGTCGACCTGGTCCCCGAGTTCATCGCCCACGCGCGGTCCACCCATCCGGACGGTCGGTACCACGTGGGGTCACTGCACAGCCTCGACGCCGCCGACCACAGCCTGGCCGGCATCCTGGCCTGGTACTCGTTGATCCACCTGCCGCCGCCGGACCTCGACGGAGTGCTCGCCGAGTTCCGGCGAGCAATCTCGCCCTCCGGAACGCTTGTGCTCGGCCTCTTCGACGGCGGCACCGAGGAGGTCGCCGCCTTCGACCACAAGGTCGTCACGGCGTACCGCTGGCCTTTCGACGAGGTCTCCACGCGACTGGCGCGAGCCGGCTTCACGGAGGTCGAGCGTCTGCGGCGGCCCGGCGACGACCGCCACCGGCCGCACGGCGCCATCGCGGCCGTCGCCGTCTGACGGGACGACCAACGAGCAAGACATTGACACTTTTCGTTACACTGGTGTGAACAACTGCCCACAGCTCCCGCCGGATCGCCGCGGGGATCGCAGCCGGATGGTGGACGCCGCCCACATCCACCCGGCCCGCGCCCGCGCCGACCGCCCTGGTCGAGGCGTGCCCGCACGATCGCCGCCGCCAGCGCAGGGAGCACGTCCCCGGAGGAGTTCCATGAGAAGGAGATCGAAGATCGGCGCGGGGCTGGCGGCACTCATCGTCCCGGTCGCCTCGATGTTCATGGCGTTCGGCGCGACACCTGCCAGTGCCGCCGTCGGCGGCTCGGGGCCCTACCCCGCCGACTACGAGACGTCGACCACCCTGGCCAACCACACCATCTTCCGCCCGCAGACACTCCCGTCCGAGCGTCTCCCCATCCTCGTGTGGGGCAACGGCGCCTGCTCGGTCAATGGCCTCTCCCAGGGCAACTTCCTCCGGGAGATCGCCTCCCACGGCTTCCTCGCCATCGCCAACGGCGCTCCGAACGGATCCGGCTCGACCAACTCCCAGATGCTCACCCAGTCCATCGACTGGGCCGTCGCGGAGAACTCCCGGCAGGGCAGCAAGTACTTCAACAGGTTGGACACGTCCAAAGTCGCCGTCGCGGGCTTCTCCTGCGGGGGTCTGGAGGCGTACGCCGTCTCCAACGATCCCCGGGTCACCACGACCGGCATCTTCAGCAGCGGCCTGTTGAACGACGCCGACGACTACCAGCTCCGGAGACTGACCAAGCCGATCGCCTACTTCGTCGGCGGCCCCAGCGACATCGCCTACCCCAACGCCATTGACGACTGGGGCAAGCTCCCGGCCGGGCTGCCCGCCTTCATGGGCAACCTGAACGTCGGGCACGGCGGCACCTACGACCAGACCAACGGCGGCGAGTTCGGCCGCGTGGCGGTGCTCTACCTCAAGTGGCGCCTCAAGGGCGACACCACCGCCGGCACCAACTTCGTCGGCGCCAACTGCGGTCTGTGCGGTACCCAGTGGACCGTCCAGCAGAAGAACCTGACGCTCGGCGACGACCCGCCGCCCACCACACCGCCGCCGACCACACCCCCGCCCACCACACCGCCGCCGACCACGCCGCCGCCGACCACGCCGCCTCCGACCGGCAGCCCCGCATGCACCGCTGTCTACGCCGTCGCTGACCAGTGGAACGGCGGATTCGTCGCCAACGTCACCGTCACCGCCGGAACCGCCGCGCTCAGCGGTTGGCGCGTGACCCTCAACCTGCCGAGCGGCGCGTCGGTGAGCTCGCTGTGGAACGGCGTCGCCAGCGGAACCAGCGGCACCGTCACCGTCACGAACCAGAGCTACAACGGGCGGCTGGCCGCCGGTCAGACTGCCACCTTCGGGTTCCAGGGCACCGGAAACGGCAGCGGCGCAACCGCCACCTGCACCGGAGGCTGAATTCCACAGATGTGTGGGCCCTTCGGCGGGCCGGTGCCCGATCACCGGCCCGCCGAAGGTGTTTTCGCCGCCGGCCCGCACGCGCAGCGGGTCGACGGGCTGGCTCAGTGCGAGTGCCGGGGCACGGCGCTGCCGCTGCCGCCGACGAGGAAGTCAAGGTCAGCTCCCCTGTCGGCTTGCAGGACGTGCTCGCTGTAGAGCCGCGTCCAGCCCCGGTCGGCAGTCAGCGGTGGCGGCTGCCACGCGGCCCGGCGTCGGGCGAGTTCCACGTCGTCGACAAGCAGATCCAGACGCCGCGCGGAGGCGTCGACGTGAACCAGGTCCCCGGTACGCACCAGCGCCAGCGGGCCGCCCACCGACGCCTCCGGGGCCACGTGCAGGATGCAGGTGCCGTACCCGGTGCCGCTCATGCGGGCATCGGAGATCCGCACCATGTCCGTGATGCCGTCGGCGAGCAGCCGTCGCGGCATCGGCACGTTTCCCACCTCCGGAAAGCCGGGATAGCCGCGTGGGCCGGCGTTACGGACCACGATCACGGTGTCCGGCGTGACGTCGAGGTCCAGATCGTCGGCGGCGACGACGTACTCCTCGATCCGGTCGAAGACGAGCGCCGGCCCGGTGTGCGTGAGCAGGTGCGCGGAGGCGGCGGAGACCTTCAGCACCGCCCCGGACGGCGCGAGCGACCCGCGCAGCACCACGGTGCCCGAGCCGGCGGGCTGGAACGGCTCCGCGAGGGTGCCGATGACGTTCCGGTTCCAGCACCGGGCGCCGCCGATGTTGTCGGCCACGCTCCGTCCGCTGACGGTGACGTGGTCGAGATGCAGCAGCGGGGCGATCTCCGCCATCACCGCCGGCACGCCGCCGGCATAGGCGAAATCCTCCATGAGGTACGTCCCGGACGGCATGAGGTTGACGATCATGGGTACGTCGGCGGTGAGTGTGTCGAAGTCCTCCAGCGACAGCGGGACGCCGAGACGCCCGGCGATCGCCAGCAGGTGCACGACGGCGTTCGTGGAGCCGCCGATCGCCGCGTTGACCCGGATGGCGTTCTCGAACGCCTGTCGAGTGAGCACACTGGACAGCCGCTGGTCCTCGGAGACCATGGCGACGATCCGGCGACCGGCAGCGTGCGCGAGCGCGTACCTGCGGGAATCGACAGCCGGTACGGCGGCGGCCCCCGGCATCTGCACGCCCAGCGCCTCGGTCACACAGGCCATCGTGGAGGCCGTACCCATCGTCATGCAGTGACCCCGGCTGCGGGACATGCCGACCTCCGCCTCCGCGCAGTCGGCAACAGTCATCCGGCCGGCGCGCACCTCCTCGGTGAACTGCCAGACGACGGTGCCCGAGCCGATGTCCTGACCGCGGAACTTGCCGTTGAGCATGGGCCCGCCGGTCAGCATGAGGGTAGGCAGGTCGACGCTCGCCGCACCCATCAGCAGGCCGGGGGTGGTCTTGTCGCAGCCGGAGAGCAGGACCACCCCGTCGAGCGGGTTGGCGCGAACCAACTCCTCCAACTCCATGGCCAGCAGATTGCGGTAGAGCATCGTCGTGGGTCGCATGAGGGGCTCGCCAAGGCTCATCGCGGGAAACTCCAGCGGCAGGCCGCCGCTCTCCCAGATGCCCCGCTTCACCGATTCGGCCAGGTCGCGCAGGTGGGCGTTGCACGGTGTCAGCTCCGACCAGGTGGTGGCGATGCCGATCACCGGGCGACCGTCGAAGACGTCGTCGGCGAACCCCTGATTGCGCATCCACGATCGGTGGACGAACCCGTTGCGGCCTTCGGCGCCGAACCATTGCGCGCTGCGCAGCGGCCGATCTGTGGTCGACATCGGTGCACCCCTCCGGGTTGAGAGAAACAGAAGCGGGCTCAGGCCCAGACCTGTGGCAGCCGTACGGCGGCTACGTCGCCGCTGGCTCCAACCTCCCGTCGACGCGCCGGGCGATCGCGGTGTACCCGTCCCGCAACTCCTCGGGGAGGATCCATTCCGGGGCGTTCTGCCAGGCGAGCGGACGAAGGAACCGCCGAATCGAGGTGGCGCCCACCGAGGTGTGCACGGAATTCGTCGAGGGCCACAGCCCACCGTGGTGCTGGGCCCACGACACCCGCACGCCTGTGGGATAGCCGTCGAAGACGATGCGGCCGGAGCGGGCCGCGAGCACGTCGACCATCCGGCGTACGACAGCGGCGTCGTCGCCCGGCCCGTGGTGGATGGAGCCGGTCAACGACGGCGCGACGGTCGCCAGCACGGCGTCTAGGTCGGCGACGTCGTCGTACCGGACCACGACCAGGAGCGGACCGAAACATTCGTCGGCGATCTCGGCCGTCAGGCCGGGCAAATCGACCTCCAGGAGCGTCGGCGCGACAGTGAAGCCCGCACCGGGATCGACGGTCGGCCGCGCCGAGACGTGCGCGCCGGCCCGCTCGAACGCCCGCGCCCCGTTCTCGTACGCGTCCCGGATGCGCTCGTTGAGCACTACCGCACCGCCGGAGGCCGCGACCCTGTCCCGCAGCGCGTCCACAAGGTGCGCGCCACCCGGGTCCGACGGGACGAACGCCAGACCGGGTTTCGTGCACAGCTGACCGCCCGAGCCGGTGAACGAGGCGTACAGGCCCTCGGCGATCTGGTCCCCCCGGTCGGCGGACGCGCCGGGCAGGACGACGATCGGGTTCACGCTGCTCAGCTCGGCGTACAGGGGAATGGGATCGGGGCGTTCGTCGATGGCCGCCTGGATGGCGCGGGCGGCACCGACAGAGCCGGTCAGGGCCACCGCGCGCATCGCGGGATGGCGCACCAGGCGGCGGCCGGCCTGCTCCCCGTAGACGGTGGAGATCACCCCGTCGGGGCCGCCCAACTCGCGGATCGCCGACCCGATCGCCTCGGCGGAGGCGTGCGATGTCAGCGGGTGCGACGGGTGGGCCTTCAGGACTGTGGGACACCCCGCGGCGAGCGCGGCGGCGGTGTCACCCCCGGCGACCGAGAACGCGAACGGGAAGTTGCTCGCCCCGAAGACGGCGACCGGCCCCAGCGGTACGAGCATCCGCCGCAGGTCCGGGCCGGGCCCGAGTGGCGTCTCGGCAGCGTGGTCGATTGCCGCCTCGACGTACGCTCCGTCGCGCAGCACGTCGCCGAACAGCCGGAACTGGAGCGCCGCCCTGGTGAGTTCCTGGTCGAGTCGGGCGTGGCTCAGCCCGGTCTCCGCCTCGGCGGCGGCGACCAGTGCCGCCCGGTGGGACTCCAGGGAGGCTGCGATGGCGTCAAGCATCCCCGCTCGGCCGAGCCGTCCCAGGTCGGACAGCCACTGCGTCGCCCGGGACGCCTGCTCGGCGATCGCCTCCAGCCGGAGATCGTCGGTCTCGGTGAGATCCGTGTCGCGCTGTCGGCCGTCGCGCGGATCGACCGTGCTGACCACGTTCACAGCAGTCCTCTCTTTCCCAGGTTGGCCATGAGATCCCGGACGCCGAACTCCCAGGGCTCGCATTCCTCCGCGTGCCGCACGCGATTGACGAGGGTGCCGAGGGACGGGCAGCTGATCCGTACGATGTCGTCGACCTTGTGGGTGAAGCCCTCGCCGGGGCGGTCCCGGTCCTGGATGGGCGCGAACATGGTGCCGAGCATCAGGGCGGCGCCGTCGGGATAGCTGTGGTGCGGGCCGATCAACTGACGCACCAACGCCTCCGGGTCGCGCGACATCCGTGTCATCTCCGAGACGGCCTCCAGTCGGAAGCCGTCGACCCCGCAGACCTCAAGGCCCACCTCGAGTTCGCGTACCTGGTCCATGCCGAACCGCTCGTCGAAGAGGCGGATCAGGGGGCCGAGGGCGCAGGAGGCGTTGTTGTCCTTCGCCAGGGGCAGCAGGAGCGCCGAGCGGCCCTCGACGTCGCGCAGGTTCACGTCGTTGCCGAGGGTGGCGCCGACGACCCGGCCGCTGGACTGGACGATCAGCGTGACCTCGGGCTCCGGGTTGTTCCAGGTCGACGCGGCGAGCACACCGACAGCGACGGCGGTGCCGACGGCGGAGAGGATCTGCCCCTTGGTGAAGATCTCGGCGTCGGGCCCGATACCCACCTCCAGGTACTGGCTCCAGATGCCCTCGCCGACAAGCAGGGTCTTGAGCCGGTCCGCCTCGGGCGAGCCCGGTGCCAGGCTGGTCAGGTCGGTGCCGATGTCGGCGGACATGCGGTGCCGGATGTCCGCCGCCACCGCCACGTCTCCCCGTGCCCGCTCCTCGATGACGCGTTCGATGAGCGAGACCGGGAAGGTCACACCCGCGGCCTTGAGCGCCTGGAGGTCGACAGGGGCCAGCAACCAGGGCCGGGTACGGTCCGGCGACGCGGCACCGGTGTTGGCGAGGATCTCCCCGAAGTAGCCCACCCGTGGCCCGTCGAGCCCGGCCACCGTGGCGGCAGGGTCCGGCAGCTCACAGACGTCCCGGACGGTCGGGAACAGATGGCTGATGTCGATGACCTCGCCGCCGCGCACTGTCACCGTCGAGGGTCCGTCGACGGACGGGTCCCAGATCCGTCCGACGAGGACACTGTGGTCGACGTCGTCCGGCAGCGCCTCGGTGGAGGAACCGAACCAGTTCGCCTCAGCGGGCAGCTCTCGGGGCTTCGGGACCGTCATGAGCCGGTCTCCAGGTAGCAGGTGGGCCGCTCGTCCCGAGGGCAGACGAGCACGTCGCCGTAACCGGTCAGGACCAGCCGTTCATTGGTGATCTCGGGTCGCCAGGGCACATCCGTCGCCATGATCTCCAGGTATCGGAAGGTGGACGGTGTCGCGCCGAGCGGCAGTGTCGCCGTTTCTCCACTGTCACGCGTCGGAGTCACCGGGATCAATCTGCAACGATCGTAGCGCTATGTGCAACGGTGTCAAGCCATGATTGCGCGGCGCGTGGATTACATTGCACATGACGCAACGATGGCGGCCGGTGCGGCCGTCGCGGGAGGAGACGGAACTTGTCGCAATCGATTCGCCGCGCCATCGACCTCATCCGCCGGTCGGCGGAACAACCGCTGTCGCTCACCGAGGCGGCGGACGTGCTCGGCGTCCACAAGTCCACGGCTCTGCGGATCCTCCAGACACTGGAGGCCGCCCGCTTCGTACGCCGGACCGGCGCGGGTACCTACGTGCTCGGCAGCGGGGTGATCGAGCTGTCCGAGATCGCGCTCGGCTCGATGGACCTGCGGCAGTTCGCCGCCGCCCACCTCCGCGCGTTGCAACGCGAGACCGGCCACACCGTGCACCTGGGGCAGCTGACCGGCAACGAGATCATCTACATCGACAAGGTCGACAGCCAGGCGTTCGACGCCGTGAAGCTGCCATCCCGGGTGGGGCGCGCCGTGTCGATCTACGCGAGCGCGGTCGGCAAGACGATCCTTGCCTACCTGCCACCGGAGGAACGCGACCGCCTCCTCTCCCACGTCGTCTTCGAACGGTTCACCGACACCACCCTCACCGACCACGACTCCCTCGACGCCGAACTCACACGCATCCGTGAACGCGGCTGGGCCACGGACAACGGCGAGCACGACGCCTACGTGATGTGCGTGGCCGCACCGGTCCGGGACTCGCGCGGGCAGGTCATCGCCGCCGCCTCGATGACGGCGATCGAGGTCATCGCGAGCCTCGACGAGCTGAAGAGCGCCCTGCCCCTCCTGCTGGAGACCGCGAACCAGATCTCGCGTGAACTCGGATACACACCTCCGTCTTCCTGATCGTCACTCCGATGTCACCGGTTGATCGCATCGGTGACGTGTCGGCGTCGGTCCGTGCGAGTTGGCTGTCAGCCGTCGCAGATGACCGGACCAGGAGCTGATGCACGTGCCTTCCTCTCGTCGTACCTTCCTCGCGGGCGGCGCCGCCGCCGGCGTGGGCCTCGCCGTCGCCGGCGGACTGCCGTCGCTGGCGCAGGCCAGCCCGGCCCGGGTTCACCCGCCGGTCAAGGCCGGCCGCGTGCCATTCCCGCCGCTCGTGGACGACCCCAAGGGCATCCTGGCCCTGCCCAAGGGCTTCAGCTACACAGTTGTCACACGTACCGGGGTCACCCGGCTCGACCACGGCCAGGGCCTGACACCGGCCGACCACGACGGCATGGCCGTCTACGACGCCGGCCACGGCCGGTACCACCTGATCCAGAACCACGAGATGGACCCCGGCGCCGAGTTCGGCGTGCCGCACGTCAAGGGCACGGTCTACGACCCGGGCGCCGTCGACGCCGGTGGTTGCACCGTGATCAAGACGGACCGCGCCGGCCGCAACCTGGGCGAGTTCGTCGCCCTCTCCGGCACCGTCGCCAACTGTGCGGGCGGCCCCACCCCCTGGGGGACCTGGCTCACCTGCGAGGAGACCGAGGACCGGGCCGGGGACAAGTGGAGTGAGGACGGCCGGTCCGGCGTCTTCCAGAAGGACCACGGCTACGTCTTCGAGGTGTGGGCCGACGGCAGCGCCGACCCGAGGCCGATCAAGTGCCTGGGCCGCTACTCCCACGAGGCACTGGCGGTCGACAGGGACCGCACCAGGGTCTACCTCTCCGAGGACGCCGACGAGCCCAACGGCCTCTTCTACCGCTGGACGGCGCCACGCGGAGTGAAGCTGGGGCCCGGCGTACTCACCCGCCTCGCACCGGACGCCGGAGTCCTCGCCGCGATGCAGATCATCATGGACGACGGCTCGGTGCTCCCGGACGTCGCCTACCTGACCTCCGCCCAGCTGGGCCGCCCCTTCCCCGTACGGTGGATCGAGGTGCCCGACCGCGACGCGCGGAACAAGCCCGTGCGCGAGCAGTTCACCGATGGCCAGGTCACCCGCGGCCGCAAGTTCGAGGGCGTGTGGGGCACCGACGAGGGCGTGTACGTGGTCAACTCCTACGCCTGGGACGAGGGCGACCTGCCGGCGGACGCGGCGCCGCACGACGGCATGGTCTGGTTCTACAACTACAAGGACCAGACCATCCAGCTGGTGACGTACTTCCCGCACCAGACCGCCTCGGAGGAGGGGACGGCCGTCAAGTACACCGACCTCACCTTCGACGGCCCCGACAACGTGACGGTCACCCCGTGGGGAAGCCTCGTGCTCGCCGAGGACGGCTCTGGCGCCTCCCACGTGCTCAGCGCGACTCCAGGCGGCCCGACGTACGCGATCGCCCGCAACCAGCTCAACGACTCGGAGTTCTGCGGGCCTACCTTCACCGCCGACGGCAAGGTGCTCTTCGTCAACATGCAGGACCCCGGCCTCACCCTTGCCATCACCGGCCCGTGGGAGAAGTACCTGGGCTGACGCCCATCAGTGGGGGTCAGGCGATCGGCCTGGCCCCCACGACGCGGGTCGAGGCGGCAGGTAGGGTCACCGCCGTGCCAGCGAGGCTAGAGGCTGTCTACTGCGACGGGTGGGACGCCGGCGTGGTCAACCCGTTGACGTCGGTCACTGCGAAAGCACGCGACGCGGTGGGCGAACCGTACACCGTCCTGCTGTTGCTCAACGGTCAGCTGTGTGCGGTGATGGACCTGTCCTGGAGCGATGGGTATTGCCGAATCACTCGATTCGACCCCGCTGACAGGCAACTGTCTCGGCACCTGCTGCGCGGCACCGACGAGGGCGACCTGTTCCTGCGCGAAGCCCGCACCTGGGATGGCCCAGCCGACGCAGGCAAGTACGAGTATCCGCACGTTGCGGCCAGGACGACCACGACGTACAGCACCTCCGGAATGCGTACCGACATCGTGGAGCCGCGCGGAGACCTGGGTGCCCGGCAGGAGTCCACGTCGGAGCAGCGACCACCACGGCTACCCATCCCGGCTTTTGGCCAATGGAACGAGCTGTTGCGCCTCGCCGGGGAGGCATCCGCCGAGATTGTCGACGCCGTCCAGCACGAACTGCCGGTGCGCGTGGAGACCCGCGCACCGTGGCGACCGCCCCGTCCCCTGCGGCCCGACGGCATTGCGGAGCTGTTCGTCTCCGGCGCCATCGTCGACATCCACGACAAGCGGCTTCACCTGTCGGTTCATCAGGCCGGGGAGCTTCGCCTGACCTCCGGCCGTCTGGTGGCGGCCGACCCCTCGTCGCTGGAGTTCGACGCCGAGCCGTTCACCGTCAGCGTGCCAGCGGGCGCGTACCCGGTCTCGATCAGCCTTGCCACCTTCCTCGACGACCCGGGCCACAGCCGGGTGTGCGCTGCCCGCCTTGACGTCAACGACCGGCCCACCGTGCGGTGGGAACTGGCCTTGCGCGATGGCCAGGAGCCGATCGATCTGGGCCATCGGGAGTTCTTCGGGTTCGGCGTGGACGCTGGCATGGCCTGCTTCGTCGACGCGGACGCCCGCGAGCGGATGAAGGACGTCTGGCTGACCCTCGACGGCCTGATCGATCCCCGGCATCGCACGATTGACTCCGGAGCGATGGTCGTGTGGTCCAGCGGCTGGGGCGACGGTGCCTACCCCACCTGGATCGGCTACGACGCTACCGAGAGCGTTACCTGCTTTGTCGCGGACATGCTGCTGTTCCCCACCGACAACGACGAGGACGACGACTGAGCTGAGAGGGCTCGCGAGCCGACAAACGTCAGCCGTCCCCTAGGATCGGCCGGCAAACGCCCCGGCCCCAAAGGGAGTGCGGCCCGATGGATTCGAAGATCCTGCTGGAACGCCTGCACCGGGCCGGGATGCGCGACGTCGTGGCGGTCGAGCCGGTGACGGGTGGGCTCGCGGCGCTCGCCGGCATAGCCACCCGCCGGGACGCGCCTGCGGTGTTCGTCAAGGCGTTCGCCGACGCACCAGCCGAGGGCGTCTTCGTCACGGAGGCGCACGGGTTGGCCGCCCTGCGCGAGCGCGGCGGCGTGGCGACGCCTGAGGTGATCCTTGCGGGCCGGGACCTGCTGGTGCTGTCGGTGCTGCGGCCGAGGCCGCACGACGAGCACTTCTGGGAACAGTTCGCGCACGCGCTCGCCGGGATGCACCTGAGCACGACCTCCCCGCGCTTCGGCTGGGACCACGACAACTGGCTGGGCCGCCGCCGCCAGATCAACACCTGGGACGACGACGGCTTCGCCTTCTTCGCGCAGCACCGGTTGCTGCGCTGGCTCGGGCAGCCCCGCGTCGACGCGGCACTCGACACAGCGGACCGGGCGGCGCTGGAGCGGCTGTGCCACCGGCTGCCCGACCTGCTCCCCGACCGGCCGGCCTGCCTGACCCACGGTGACCTGTGGGCACAGAACATCCTGGCCACGCCGGACGGGCAGCCCGCGCTTATCGACCCCGCCGTGTCCTACATGTGGGCCGAGGTCGACCTCGCCCACGTCTGGTCCACCGCTCCCCCGCCCGAGGCGCGACGCTTCTTCGACGTGTACGCGGAACTGACCTCGCTCGACAGCGACTGGCGGGCCCGTATGCCGATCGTCCAACTGCGGCAGCACCTCGCCGTGCTGGCGCAGTTCGACGACGACTGGGGCGCGGCCGACCAGATCCGCGCCACCCTCGCCCCGTTCCGTACGCAAACCTGACCGCAGGTGCCCTCGGCTCGGCACTGCCGAACCGCTCGGGCATGGCCTATCAGGGCCGCTCGGGGCATGGACGCGCGGCGCCGCGGGTGTGCGTGGGCCGGCAGGGTCAGGCTCAGTGGACGAGGTCGAGGCCGGTCAGGTCAGCCGAGAGCGCCCAGAGGCGGGCCACCGCACTGCTGTCCGTGGGGTTGCCGCCGCTTTCGTTGGGGTCGCCGCCGACGATGCGACAGTCCGCGCAGTAGGCGCCACCGTTGGCATCGAGGCCGGGTGACGTGGCGGCCCAGACCTGCGTGGCAGCGCCCTGCTCGGCGGTCTTGAACAGGCCCGGCGTCGGGGTGCCGTCGGCGTCGATCCAGCCGGCGGCGACCATCTCCTCGACGGCAAGGTGTCGTTGCAGGGGCGTGAGGATCCAGCCGGGGTTGACCGAGAAGGCGCGGACGCCGTGCGGCTCGCCGACCAGGTCGAGGTGGCGGGCGAACAGGATGTTCGCGAGCTTCGACTGGGTGTACGCCTCCCACTTGTCGTAGCCGCGCTCGAAGTGCACGTCGTCCCAGCGGATCCGCCACGACGGGTTACGTCCGGAGGCGACCGAGACGACCCGGGCCGTCCGGGCGGCGGTGAGGGCCGGCCACAGCAGGTTCGTGAGCGCGTAGTGGCCGAGGTGGTTGATCGCGAACTGTGCCTCCCAGCCCGGACCGACCCGTGTCTCCGGGCAGGCCATCACCCCGGCGTTAGCGATCAGGATGTCGAGCGTCGGGTGGTCGCGTAGGAACCGGTCGGCGAACGTCCGGACGGACGCCAGGTCGGCGAGGTCGAGTTCGTCGACCTCGACCCCGCCCACGCCGGCCAGCATCCGCTGCGCGTCGTCCGGCCGACGAGCGGGGACGACGACGCGGGCCCCGGCATGGGCGAGAGCACGGGTCGTGGCGCGGCCGAGGCCGGAGTAGCCACCCGTGACGACAGCAGTCCTGCCGGTGAGGTCGATCCCGTCGAGGATGTCTCCGGCCGTGCTGTGGGCGCCGAACATTGTGTGGGTCGTGTCGCTGGTCATGGTCCGGACGCTATGGGCTAGACCAAGGTCTAGGTCAACGCCGATGCCGGGCGGGACTTCTGACGAGCGTGCAGGTACGCCGAGCGGCAGCGACCGGCGACCGGCGACGGACGGTGGGTGGCGGGCGACGGGCTACCGTCGACGCCATGGCGGACGGGGACCTGAGCATCGGGCAGGTGGCGCGGCGCACCGGGTTGAGCGTGCACACTCTGCGGCTCTACGAGCGGGCTGGTCTGCTGGCCGGCGAGGTGCGGCGCGATCGGGCCGGCCGGCGTGTCTACAGTGCCTGGGACGTCGAGTGGCTGATGAACTGCGTGAAGTTCCGGGCCACCGGGATGCCGCTGGCCACGATCAGCCGCCTGGCCCAGCTCGTCCGTGAGGGCAGCGGCAACGAGGCCGAGCGGCTGACGTTGCTGCGCGAGCACCGGCAGCACATCACCGAGCAGCTCGCCCGACTGCACGACTGCCTCGACCTCGTCGACACCAAGGTGGCCAGCTACGAGCGACACCTCGCCGCCGGCGCGACCGGGGATCCTTGGCAACAGCAAACCCCGCCCGTGCCGGGGACGCGCCGACACCAGGTCGGTTGACGCCCCCGGCTCGGGCTAGCTGGTGACGCGGAAGGTGGCGTCCGCGCGGCCGGTCGCGTTGGTGATCTGGTCCAGCCGCAACAGGTACTCCCAGTGCCGGATGTAGCGGTCCGGGAAGTTGTACGACTGGAACGACACCGCGCCGGAGTCGGCGAGCCCGGCCACCCGTCGGAAGGTGGCATCGGCGGCGAACTGCGCGGTGCCCTCGTTGCGGGCCAACGAGAAGTCGTAGTCGTAGTGCCGAAGGTAGTAGCCCGGGAAGTTCACCGACTCGAACGAGACATAGCCGCTCGACGCGTTGGCCAGGCCCGGCACGATCCGCCACTGGCCGTCGGCCGCCGGGCTCACGTTCGCGTCGATCCGGGCGTCGTAGCTGGCGTGCCGCACGTAGCGATCGGCGAAGTTGTACGACTGGAGGCGGTTCACCGGCAGGGTGGGCGTGCCGACACCGACGCTTGTCTGGGTGACCCGCGCGATGGTGCCGTCGCTGTTGTAGTTCAGGTAGTCCATCGCCAGGGACCGCCGGAAGTCGTTGCTGCCCGGCAGCCCGTTGCGGTGGTAGGCGATGTACCAGCGGCCGTTGTACTCCGCGATCGAGTGGTGATTGGTGTTGTTGTTCGTGTAGTCCAGCAGGATCCCGCGGTAGGTGAACGGACCGAGGGGGTTGCTCGCGGTGGCGTACGCGATCTGGCCAGGCCAGCCGGTCGAGTACGAGAAGTAGTAGACGCCGTTGCGCTTGTGCACGAATCCGGCCTCACCGAACGCGGTGCTGCTGCCCGTACCGGTGATCGTGAGGTTCTGGACGCCACCGGAGGTCGAGATCATGTCGGCGTTGAGCCGGACCACCTTCGGCGCGCGGGCACCACCGAAATACAGGTACGCCTGCCCGTTGTCGTCGACGAAGGCGGCCGGGTCGATCGGTTCCTCGCCGGTGTTGGCGTCGCGTCCACGCTCCACGAGGGAACTGCCGCGGGGATCGCTGAAGCCGCCCGTGGGTGACGTGCTGCGGGCCACGCCGATCTTCGTCCGGTCGACCGGAAGGTACAGGTAGTAGTAGCCGTTGCGCTGCACGGCTGACGGCGCCCAGGCGTACTGCGTCGCCCAGGAGAATCCGCTCACCGAGAAGGGCGCGCCGTGGTCGGTCCAGTCGACGAGGTTGCTCGACGAGTAGACCCGCCAGGCGTTGGAGTCCCAGTAGGTGCCGCTGTTGCCCTGGTCGTCGGTGGCGTAGATGTACACGCGGTTGTTGGCCACGAGCATCGACGGGTCGCCGGCGAACCGGGGCACAATCGGGTTCGCCGCCTGGGCGGGCATGGCGACCAAGGCCGTGGCCACCACGGCGGAGGACGCGATCAGGGACGCGATGACGCGCCAGCGGGCTGTCAGTCTCATGAGGGCGTCGTCTCCTAGAGGGTGGGCGCGACAGGTCGGATGGTGCCGTCGGCGTTGAACCACATCTGGTCGCGGAGTTCCTGCCCACCTTCGCCACGGGGGATGGGCGGCGACGGGACGATCGCCACCCAGCCCACGCGCGTTGGTCGGCCGGGGCGCCGAGCTAACCGATGCGGACCAGTTGCCACTGCTGGTTGTTGCCACCCCAGTCGGCGTACTGGACGATGTTGCCGCCGTCGGCGGTGGACGCGCCCTGCACCTCGATCGCCTTGCCGCTGTTGCGGTTGAGCAGGCGCACGTAGCCGCCGCTGGACTCGGCGATCCGGAACTGCTGGTTGGTGCCGTTGCCGTCGCCCCACTGCACGATCGCCGCACCGTCGGCGGTGGAGAAGTTGTAGACGTCGAGCACCTTGCCGGAGTGCCGGGACTTCAGCCGGTAGTAGCCGCCGCCGGAGTCGACGAACTGCCACTGCTGCCA
>NZ_LGEB01000036.1:0-299 GCF_001279555.1 Micromonospora sp. NRRL B-16802
CTCGCCATCCACCACGCCGCACTACTCACCGTGCTACACCGCTACACAGGACAAACCGACCTACCCATCGGCTCCATCCTCTCCGGCCGCACCCACACCGACATCGAACCCCTCGTCGGCTACTTCGCCAACACCGTCGTCCTCCGCACCAACCTCGACAACAACCCCACCTTCACCCAACTCATCCACCGCTGCCACGACACCATCCTCAACGCCACCACCCACCAAGACATCCCCTTCAGCCTCATCGTCGACACCCTCCAACCCGACCGCATCCCCGGCCGCAACCCCCTCTTCCA
>NZ_LGEB01000037.1:0-269 GCF_001279555.1 Micromonospora sp. NRRL B-16802
TGCGTGTCGGCGCCGGTCAGACGCCGTACCGCCGGCAACGGGAAACGCCGATGCGGCCACAACCGCACCTCACCGTCAAACACCGACCGCACCAGATCACGCCACGAACCCACACCCCGCTCAAAACCGAACGGCAACACATTGATGTACATCCCATGCACACGATCCGCACCCCGCACCTCCGGCCGCGCATCACACACCAACCCCGTGTAAAAACGCCGCTCCCCCGACAACTGACTCATCACCTTCAAATGAGCCGCGTGCAGAAC
>NZ_LGEB01000038.1:0-269 GCF_001279555.1 Micromonospora sp. NRRL B-16802
CCCCTATTGGTGCGTTACGCGGGTCGCCCCCGACATTGCAGAGGAGCACGCCATCATGCGTACCGATCTGATTCGTAAGACCGCTCTGACCGCTGCCGGACTCGCCGTCACCGGCGGCGCCATCGCCGGCCCCATCACCACCGCCTACGCCGCCGACGCCAAGCCCACCAGCCAGACCCAGAACAAGGGCGAGCGGCACCTCGACGTCCGCTACGAAGCCCAGCCCAACTTCTACTACTGCGGCCCCGCCGCCGCCCGCAACGCCCTGT
>NZ_LGEB01000039.1:0-248 GCF_001279555.1 Micromonospora sp. NRRL B-16802
TCGACGGTGACGGTCGCGACGACATCCTGACGTTCACGCGGGGTACGGCGGGCGACGTGTTCGTGTCGCTCTCCGACGGCACCCGCTTCGTGCAGGACGGCTGGAAGTGGCACGACAGCTTCGCCCTCGGCAACGAACTGCCCGCGGTGGGCGACGTCGACGGTGACGGTCGCGACGACATCCTGACGTTCACGCGGGGTACGGCGGGCGACGTGTTCGTGTCGCTCTCCGACGGCACCCGCTTCGTG
>NZ_LGEB01000040.1:0-246 GCF_001279555.1 Micromonospora sp. NRRL B-16802
CTCGGTTTCCTTGAAACCGGGGTATCCGGAACCGCCGGACACCCCGGTTTCCTGGAACCCGAGTGGATCAAGCCGCGCGCCGCGCACTCTGCGCGAGCCCCGAGCCCCGAGCCCCGAGCCCCGAGCCGCGCGCCGCGCGCCGCGAGTGCGCGCCGCGCACTCTGCGCGAGCCGCGAGGCGGGAGCCGTGCGCGCGCCCGCGCCGCGCCCTGCGCCGGGCGCGTCGGTCAGCTTTGCGCCCGGGCCC
>NZ_LGEB01000041.1:0-232 GCF_001279555.1 Micromonospora sp. NRRL B-16802
CGGGTTACATACCCTGACGGTCGCAGTACCACCGGCCGCAGGCCACCCCCTCGCGGGGATGCATCGCCTGGCCCGCTCGGCGCAGGGATGCACGACTGCCCGGCCCGCTCGGCGCCGGGTTGCGTGACTGGCTGGCGCGGGTGGAATGCCTGGCCCGGCCCGGTGGTTGTAGACCTCCGAACGACCGTGGCGCCGGCTCGACGCGGCTGCCGATGGATGGCCCGCCCCGGGA
>NZ_LGEB01000042.1:0-231 GCF_001279555.1 Micromonospora sp. NRRL B-16802
CGGGTTACATACCCTGACGGTCGCAGTACCACCGGCCGCAGGCCACCCCCTCGCGGGGATGCATCGCCTGGCCCGCTCGGCGCAGGGATGCACGACTGCTCGGCCCGCTCGGCGCCGGGTTGCGTGACTGGCCGGCGCGGGTGGAATGCCTGGCCCGGCCCGGTGGTTGTAGACCTCCGAACGACCGTGGCGCCGGCTCGACGCGGCTGCCGATGGATGGCCCGCCCCGGG
>NZ_LGEB01000043.1:0-216 GCF_001279555.1 Micromonospora sp. NRRL B-16802
GGCGGGTACGAGCAGGGTGGCGGCTACGGTCAGCAGGCCGGCGGGTACGACCAGGGCGGCTACGGTCAGGAGACCCCGCAGCAGCGCGGCAGCTACGACGACCGAGGCTACGAGCAGGGCGGATACGGCCAGCAGGCCGGCGGGTACGAGCAGGGTGGCGGCTACGGTCAGCAGGCCGGCGGGTACGACCAGGGCGGCTACGGTCAGGAGACCCCG
>NZ_LGEB01000044.1:0-205 GCF_001279555.1 Micromonospora sp. NRRL B-16802
GTCGATGGTCGAGGGTCAACGGTTGCAGCGGATCACCCGGACGGCGAAGGACCCGGTGAAGCTGCGGCGGGCGATCGTGGTGCTGATGTCCGCCCAGGGCCAACCAGCCCCGGACATCGCTCATCTGCTCAAGGCCAGCGAGGACTACGTCCGCGACGTGATCCACGCGTTCAACGATCGGGGGTTCGACGCCCTGGACCCAAAA
>NZ_LGEB01000045.1:0-203 GCF_001279555.1 Micromonospora sp. NRRL B-16802
TGCGAGCATCCTCGGTCCTCTCGCCATTCCGACCCAGATCACGTCGGCGATCCTCGTGGGCGGCGGAACTCCACGCCGGTGGGTCCTGCTCTGGCAGGCAGGCCGGTGCTACACGCGGGGTACAACACCCTGTCCTTCGTGTTCGATGCTGCGCTGCGCACCGATATCGCCAACGTCGTGACGGATCGCGCAGCGGGCGCCGC